>JAFTCS010000255.1 GCA_017454565.1 Clostridia bacterium | reverse complement strand
ATGTCTATGATACCCTCCATATCCTTCTTGAAAACGACCTTCCTCTGCAATGTAGAGGTTGAGTTATATAAGTGGACTATAACATTTTTTGCGCCTTTCACAGCCTCGAAGGTCTTGCGGATAAGATGCTCTCTTGCCTGCACTAAAACCTGAATAGTTACGTCGTCGGGAATATGGTTGCCCTCGATAAGCTCACGGCAGATCTCATACTCCGTCTCAGACGCAGACGGAAAACCTATTTCGATCTCCTTGAAGCCCATATCGCACAGTGCATGAAAAAATTCAAGCTTCTGCTGTAAATTCATAGGGTCAATCAGTGCCTGATTTCCGTCACGCAGGTCAACCGAGCACCAGACAGGCGCTTTGGTTATAACATTGTCCGGCCATTCCCTGTGCTCCATCTTGATCTGCTGAAAGGGAATATATTTTTTGAATCCTTTTTCCATGATGATTACCTCCAATAAAAATTCTAAAGGATAAAATGCCAACAAAAAAACCGCCCCGATCGTAAACCGACCATGGGGCGGGCATAATGCTCGCGGTACCACCCAATTTCAGACGCACTGCGTCCCTCAGCAAGCCTCAGACAAGGCTCCGGTATATAACGGTACCAGCCGTTCCGCCTTAATTAACGTCAGACAGAAAGCTCCGGAATGAGCTATACATACGCATCCTGTCACCGCCTTACACCGACCGGCGGCTCTCTTTGCACAGAAGAACGCATCTTGTTTCCTTCACAGCTTTTATAATATTGAGCTACTTGTATTATTATATAATGGTTATCATTATTTTGTCAAGAGATTTGTTGCATTTTCTTAGGGCAACCGCACGAAAAAAACTCCTCAAAATCGACAACACAAAAGTTTCGCTCTCTGCGGAGAGCGAGTCAGGGGGGACTTTTGCGAAAAAGTCCCCCCTGACATCCCCCGAAAACGCGGTTTATCCTTTTCAGCGTTTCACGGATTCATTTTATTTACTTACGATCATAAAAGCTCAGGGCTTGATAACATCAATGCCCATGTATGGTCTGAGAACCTCAGGAACGGTTACGGATCCGTCCTCGTTCTGATACTGCTCAACAATAGCAGGAATCACACGACTGGTTGCAAGTCCGGATGCGTTAAGAGTATGTGCAAAGTGCATCTTCTTGTCCTCGCCTCTGTAACGGACGTTGCCTCTTCTTGCCTGATAATCACGGGCATTTGATGCGGAGCTTACCTCCTTGTAGATCTCCATGCTGGGGATCCATACCTCTATATCATAAGTCCTTGCCATAGAGAATGAGCAGTCGCCCGCAGCAAGCTTGCTGAGACGATAATGCAGGCCAAGCTCCTGAACAAGCCTTTCAGCCTTCTCTACAAGCTCCTTGAAAGCAATGTCAGACTTGTCATCCTCGGTATACTGTACCATCTCTACCTTGTTGAACTGATGACCTCTTATCATGCCTCTCTCCTCGCTGCGGTAGCTGCCTGCTTCGCGGCGGTAGCATGGAGTGTAGGCAATATACTTCTTGGGAAGCTCCTCGATGGGAATGACCTCATCCCTGTGAAGATTTACAAGAGCGGTCTCTGCTGTCGGCAGCATGAATCTCTTCTCGTTTGTGGTGGGATTGGCTATCCAGTATACCTCATCGGTAAATTTCGGGAACTGACCGGCAACGTAACCGCACTGATAACCAAGCATGTGCGGCGGAAGAATAAACTCAAAGCCATCGTTGATGTGCTCGTTTATAAAGAAGTTGAGGAGCGCCCATTCCATTCTGGCACCCCAGCCTCTGTACACCCAGCTTCCTGCACCGCCAAGCTTTGCACCTCTCTGATAGTCGATAAGACCAAGGCTCTCGCACAGCTCAACATGATTCTTCATCGGGAATGAAAACTGCGGTTTTTCACCGAAATAACGAACAGGCTCATTCTGCTCCTTGCCGCCTGCTGCTACGTCATCATCAGGAAGGTTCGGCAGGCAAAGAAGAAGTGACTGCTGCTTTTCTTCAAGCTCTGCGATCTTAGCGTCGCCCTCCTTGATCTCGGCAACAAGCTCCTTCATCTTTGTCATTATCTCGGAAGCGTCTCCGCCGGCCTTCTTTATCTGTGGGATCTGCTTGCTGGCAGCATTCTGTTCTGCCTTCATTGCTTCGATTTTGCCCATCTGCTCGCGCTTCTGAGCATCAACAACAAGTATCTCGTCAACAACTGTGTCCAGATCCATCTCTCTTTTTTTGATTCTGGCCTTTATTTCTTCGGGTTTCTCTCTGAGGTATTTAATGTCGATCATGTTTCTTTCTCCTTTTTGCAGAAATGATATATTTATTCCGTCAATGACGGATCACTGCCTTATTTTACCGGTCTTTGTCAAACAGCTTTGCAAGCTCTCCAAGATCCTCTTCACTATAGAATTCGATCTCGATAATGCCTGTGTTATCCTTGCCGTTCACGACCTTTACCTTTCGGCTGAGGTGCTCGTTAAGGGCAAGCTCCACCTCATCAAAGAATGAGTTTCTGGTATGTCTTGTCTCCTTCTTTGTGCTCGGGACCTCGGAATTGAGCTTCTTTGCGGCTTTTTCTATATCCCTTACGGTCAGGTCGTTCTTCTCTATCTGCTCAGCCATGCGGAGCTGATCTTCCTTATCGTTTATACTCAGCAGAGCCCTCGCGTGACCGGTGGTTATCCTGCCATCTTTAAGCATATCCAGTATAGACTCGTCAAGATTAAGCAGGCGCAGAGCGTTTGCCACCACCGGACGGCTCTTGCCAACAGTACGGGCGATCTCATCCTGAGTAAGTCCGTAGTTATCCTGAAGCACCTTATAACCCAGCGCTTCTTCAACAGGGTTCAGATTCTCCCTCTGCAAGTTTTCTATCATAGAGATCTGCATCATTTCGGAATCTGACATTTCCCTGATTATAACAGGCACCTCAAAAAGTCCTGCCATGCGGCTTGCTCTCCAGCGTCTTTCACCTGCCACAAGCTGATATCCGCCGTCGGGCAGCGGACGCACCAGAAGCGGCTGAAGAACACCGTGTATCGCAATGGAGTCTGCTAACTCCCTCAGACTTTCCTCGTTAAAATCCCGTCTGGGCTGATCCCTGTTCGGTTCGATCTCAGATATTTTCAATGTCACCGCGGATTCCGAATCCTCGGCATCATTCTCAAGAAAAATAGCGTCAAGACCCTTTCCCAATCCTCCTCTTTTTCCTGCCATGTCATCTCCTCCTTATTCGTTGTTTTTGATTATCTCCTCACTAAGCTCCATGTACGAAGTTGTACCCTTGCATGACTTATCAAAGTACATTATAGGCATTCCGAAGCTTGGCGCCTCTGAAAGTCTTACTCCCCTCGGAATGACAGCAGAGAATACCTTTCTGGGGAAGAATTTCTTTACCTCCTCTACGACCTGCTGTGTCAGATTGAGTCTGCCGTCATACATGGTAAGCAGCACTCCCTCAATATCGAGGTACTCGTTATATCTGCGCTTCACCTTTCTGACCGTACCCATAAGCTGAGACAGACCCTCCAGGGCATAATACTCCGGCTGTATCGGTACAAGCAATGTATCCGCAGCACAGAAAGCATTCGTGGTTATCAGTCCCAGTGACGGCGGGCAGTCTATAAAGATAAAATCATAGTCCGGCTTCACCAGTGCCAAAGCATTTTTCAGCCTTGCCTCTCTCTTTTCCACATCCACAAGCTCTATCTCGGCTGCTGCCAATTCCATGCTTGACGGTATCAGGTCAAGGTTGTCAAACTTTGTATGCACTACGGCATCCGCAGCCTTTACATTGCTTATCATCACACTGTATGACGAGAATCTGACTGCTCTCTTATCCACTCCTACGCCGCTGGTGGCGTTTCCCTGGGGGTCGATGTCAACGAGCAGCACCTTTTTTCCAAGCTTTGCAATTCCTGCTGCTGTATTAACGGCTGTGGTGGTCTTGCCTACCCCGCCTTTTTGGTTTGTGACTGCTATGATCTTTCCCAAATTTGTCCCTCCAATAAAATTCCTTTTTCCTTTTCGTACCTTCGCTATTATAACACATTTTATTTTGAATATCAATATCAATAGCCAATGAAATGCCATTGTTTCACGTGAAACATTATTTTTATTCGTTTCTTACATTGTTTCACGTGAAACACTGTTTTTTGAAATTTCTTACATTGTTTCACATGAAACAATTTTTGTTGCTGTTGACTGACTTGAAAGAACGACTATGTTATGGTATAATTGAAGCAATAAAAACGAACGGGGAATCAGTATGGAAAAGACAATTGCAGCAATATCGACAGCCAATGGTCAGGGCGGTATCGGCGTTATACGCATTTCGGGTGAAAATGCCCTTGCTGTGGCAGAGAAAGTATTCGTACCGGTAAATGACAGAAGGATCACAGAAATGAAAGGCTACACTGCCGCCTACGGACATATCATAGATGATAATGAAACACTTGACGAAGCAGTAGCGCTGATATTCAGAGCACCCCACAGCTATACAGGCGAGGATGTTGTAGAGCTCAGCTGTCACGGAGGACTTTACGTTACCAAAATGGTTCTGAGAACAGTGCTGAAAAACGGTGCCTCACCCGCAGAGCCGGGAGAATTCACCAAACGCGCCTTTCTGAACGGAAAGCTCGGTCTGACGGAAGCCGAAGCAGTTATGGACATAATAAGCGCCAGAGGTGCGCAGTCTGCAAAAGCCGCCCTATCGTGTATGGAGGGCAAGCTGCGCCAGAGGATAGATCGTGTGCGCGACACTCTTGTAAACACTGCCGCCCACCTTTCAGCCTGGGCGGATTACCCGGAGGAGGATATTCCGGAGGTGGACAACGAGCATCTGAGCCTGAGCCTTGAAGAGTGCCGCAGAGAGCTGACTTCCCTGCTTGAAAGCTACGATGCAGGCAAGATCATGCGCGAGGGCGTGGACACCGTAATTGCCGGCAGGCCAAATGTAGGAAAATCTACAATAATGAATCTGCTTTCCGGCTGTGAGCGCTCCATCGTCACCAGTGTTCCCGGAACAACAAGGGACGTTATCGAGGAGACCGTTATTCTTGGAGATATCCCGCTGCGTCTCTCAGACACGGCAGGCATACGCAGCACAGATGATCCGGTGGAGAAAATCGGCGTAGAAAAGGCAAGGGACAGGATCCTCAAAGCCGGACTTGTGTTGGCTGTATTTGATTCCTCCCGTCCCCTTTCGGATGACGACCGCGAGCTTATTGACCTGCTCAGGGATGCCCCTGCCATCGCCGTTATAAACAAGACAGATCTCCCGCAGCAGCTTGACACCGAGTACATCCGCAGCCGGATAAAGCATCTTGCGTTTATTTCCGCCCTGGAAGGCATAGGCGCCTACGAGCTTGAAAAACAGGTTGCCGAAATAGTCGGCACTTCAAAGTTAGACGCTTCCCAGGGTATTCTTGCCACTGAAAGACAGCGCAGCGCCGCCGAAAGCGCCCGGCGCTCCATAGAAGAAGCCATCTCCGCCCTCACAATGGGAATAACACTTGATGCGGTTACCGTTATTATCGAGGACGCAATAAACAGTCTGCTGGAGCTTACCGGTGAACGCGTTACCGAAACAGTAGTCGATAAAGTATTCTCCCATTTCTGTGTCGGAAAATAATATGATAAAACAACCGTTCACGGCGGATTTTTTCTGACGTGAACGGCTGTTTTTGTTTCACGTGAAACATTTGAAAACATGAAACAATATTTTTATGCTGTACAAACGGGACGCTTTGTATTATAATATAAGTTGAAATCAAGAAAAACGGAGAAGGATGAATATGAGATTTTATGCTGGTAAATTTGATATAGCCGTCATCGGCGCCGGTCATGCGGGAATTGAAGCAGGTCTTGCCGGAGCAAGGCTCGGCTGCAAAACTGCGGTATTCACTATAAACATGGACGCTGTAGGCAACTGCCCGTGTAATCCCTCGATAGGCGGCACAGCAAAGGGTCATCTTGTAAGAGAGATAGACGCACTCGGCGGCGAGATGGGCAAGGCTGCCGATGAATGCTTTCTGCAGATGAGGATGCTCAACCGCGGCAAGGGTCCGGCAGTGCACTCACTCAGGGCGCAGATCGACCGACGGGCATACAGCACCAGAATGAAGCACACACTGGAGCTGCAGGAAAACTTAGAGCTGCATCAGGCTGAAATAACCGAACTTGAAAGAATTGAAAACGGCTGGCTGCTGACTACCCGCCTTGAAGCCCAGTACGAAGCAAAGGCCGTTATCCTTGCAACAGGTACATATTTAGGCGGAAAAATATATGTTGGCGATGTTTCCTACGAAAGCGGGCCTGACGGCATGTTCCCGTCAAAATATCTCCCCGACTCCCTTGAAAAGCTTGGCATGAGTATACGCCGCTTCAAAACGGGTACTCCTGCAAGAGTATTGAAGTCAAGTATCGATTTTACCGACCTCGAAGAACAGTGCGGTGATGAACCAGTCATCCCTTTCTCATACGATACGGAATATCCCGGCGAAAACAGGGTAAAGTGCCACATAAGCTGGACAAACGAAAACACAAAACAGATAATCCTCGACAACATCCACCGCTCACCCATGTACAGTGGGAAAATAGAAGGCATAGGCCCTCGGTACTGCCCCAGCCTTGAAGACAAGATAGTCCGTTTTGCAGATAAGAAGCGCCACCAGCTTTTTATAGAGCCTTGCGGGCTTGACACCGAGGAGATGTATTTGCAGGGTATGTCCTCTTCCCTGCCCGAAGACGTACAGATAAAATTCTATCATTCTATAAAGGGGCTTGAGCACTGTGTAGTCATGCGTCCGGCCTACGCCATAGAATATTTCTGTGCCGATCCTGTACAGATGTACAGCACACTGGAATTCAAGGAATTTCCGGGTCTGTACGGCGCAGGACAGTTCAACGGCAGTTCCGGCTATGAAGAAGCTGCCGCTCAGGGCTTGGTGGCAGGCATAAACGCTGCCCTCAAGATACTCAAAAGGAAGCCTCTTATCCTTGACCGAGCAAGCTCATACATAGGTACGCTTATTGACGACCTTGTGACCAAGGGCTGTAACGATCCCTACAGAATGATGACGTCACGCAGCGAGTACAGGCTCATTCTGCGCCAGGACAACGCCGATACAAGACTCACACCCATCGGCAGAGAGATAGGACTGATAAATGACGACCGCTGGGAGCGTTTCAACAAAAAGCAGGAGAAGCTCAGAGGAGAGCTTGAAAGGATATCAAAAACCACCATCTCCCCCACCGAACAGGTCAATGCCATTCTGAGAGCGCACAATACCACCGAAATAACCACCGGCGTTCGACTTATAGAGCTTTTGAAGCGTCCCGAGCTGAGCTATGATGCCCTGAAAGAGATAGACATCACCCGACCGGAGCTGGAACCGAATATACTTGAACAGGCGGAAATCGAAGTAAAATATGAAGGCTACATCAGGCGCCAGCTCATTATTATCGAGCAGGTACGCAGGCTTGAAAAAAAGCTGTTGCCTAAGGATACGGATTACTCTCAGATAGAAGGTCTGCGCCTTGAAGCGCGGGAAAAGCTCAACAAGGTACGTCCCGAAAATATAGGTCAGGCAAGCCGTATTTCCGGTGTAAGTCCTGCGGACATTTCCGTTCTGGTCATATACCTTGCATCACTGAAAAAGGACAGGGAGGTGGCCGGAGATGATAACTGATATCCTCAGCAAATGGTGCGCCGAAAACGATATTGCCATTACTAAGGAACAGACCGCTGCTTTTGAAAAATACGCATCTCTGCTGATAGAATGGAACACGAAGATGAATCTGACCGCCATCACCGAAGAAAGCGAGATAGCGGTAAAGCATTTTATTGACAGCATTTCCCTGTTAAAGACTGTCGATATCCCTGAAAACTCATCCATTATAGACATCGGCACAGGTGCAGGCTTTCCGGGTATCCCTCTGAAGATCATGCGGCCTGATATCAGGCTTACTCTTCTTGACAGCCTTAACAAGCGTCTTATTTTCCTTGACGAGGTCTGCAAAGCTCTTGAAATCAAAGCCGTTCTCATTCACTCACGAGCCGAGGAGCTTTCCCGCGACAGGAAATACCGTGAATCATTTGACTATGCGGTTTCCAGAGCAGTTGCAAATCTTCCCGCGCTCTGCGAATACTGCATACCTTATGTCAGGGTCGGCGGAAGTTTTATCGCCATGAAGGGTCCCGACGGCAAAACCGAGCTTGAAGCGGCCGCAAAGGCTGTTGATACTCTCGGCTGCACAATTGAAAAGGTTGAAAGTTTTCCTCTTCCCGACAGCATTTCCAGAACTATAATCGAACTGAAAAAGGTCTCCCCTACCCCGCCGGCCTATCCGCGCAAAAGCACAAAAATCAACAAGAACCCGATTATTTAATGATTCACATGGAAGAACTTTCAACATAATACTTGCCAGATGTTAATAACCTTACCATCATATATTTTTTCTGAATCCGTGAAACTCTGAAAAGGTAAACAGCGTTTTCGGGGAATGTCAGTGGGGACTTTGCGAAAAAGTCCCCACTGACTCGCACTCCGCAGAGTGCAAAACACTTCAAACTCCCGGTCTTGTGTAAGGCCGGGAGTTTTCCACAATACGATATTCTAATGTTGAAAACCCCCGTGTTCGACATTTTCAGATTATTATTATACACAAAAGGATAAAACCGCTCGGATTTTCAACTATAATCAAATAAACGGTTGAAAACTTTCTCTGTTTTCAGCCGTTTTTGTTTCCATTATGTGACAAAAATCAATCATGCGTTGTGCTATATTTATATTCACAGAAGGGAGAAATGAATTATGATACTCAATATCAGAAGAAGCAACCGAGTTGTTGAAATACCTGTTATCCAGATAAGACCCAGCCGCACACAGTCAAGAAAGAGCTACAATAAAGAAAAACTGCAGGAGCTTGCCAACAGTATCAGAAATAACGGCCTGCTGCAGCCCGTTATGGTCAGAAGGATCACCTCAATGGAGTATGAGCTGATCGCCGGTGAGCGCCGTCTGAGAGCCTGCATAATATGCGGTAAGACCAGAATACCCTGTATCGTTATCTCATGCAGCGATGATGAAGCCAAAATATTTTCTATTGAAGAAAATATGCAGCGCACAAACCTGAATTTTATTGAGGAAGCCCAGTGCGTAAACAGCTACATGCTGTCGGAAAATATCTCACAAAATGAAGCCGCTGACGATCTGAGCCTTCAGCCTGCCGATATATCAGATATGATGGACGTACTCCGTCTTGACGAGCAGGAACGCGAGCTTGTGTTGAAATATCACCTGTCAATAAAACATGCAAAAGCTCTGCTGAAAATTCAGGACAAGCTTGAGCGCAGGATAGTGCTAAGTGAGATCATCGAAAACAGTATGAACGTCTCACAGACCGAGAGCTACATAAACGAGATCCTTTACAGTACCAACCTTGAAAGGCTTCGTTCTCAGCGAAGAAAAGGAGTTCTGCGTGACGTAAAGATGTTTGAGAACACTATAAAGAAAGCCATATCCGCCCTGAACACCTCCGGAATAGACGCCAGCGCCGAATATTACGAGGATGAAAGCTGCCTTGAGTACACCATCCGTATCCCGAAAGAGCATCCCGTCACAGATGAATTTGCCGCCTGATGTAACTTTGTGGCTCTTCCCCAACCCCCGCCAAAGAATCCCGCTCTCTGCGGAGAATGAGCAGGAGCTCTGTCCCTGCACCCTGCAAGCCTTTTCAAAGACTTTATTGTTTAATAGTATTATAAAAACCTCCTCCTTATAATATAAAACGGCTGCCGCACTTTCTGAACAGGTGCGGCAGCCGTACTTTTGTATTAATATTAAAGTATCATGTCTGGGTGTGAATAACAAAATACAATAAAGGTGAAAGATAATTGTGTGATAATAAATAACAAACAAGTAATTGAAGCTTCAATTTGCAGCCGATTTTCGGTAAAACAAGCAGCTCACCAAATTCATTTATTTATTGTCGCTGCCGTTATACTTCTTAACCTCTATTCTGCCATAAAGAGAAGTATCGGGTCTTTCGTTGATACTCTCCCTTACAGCACTGGATGAAGTGTCGTCCTCAAAGCTGCTGAAAACGCTGTCCTGCGGATGAAATTCTCCATCGGAATACTGTCTTCTCTGATATCCGCTGGAACGGGGTCTCTTGTTATATGTGCCGTCCTTGTTGAAATTGCTTGATCTGTCCCTGTCTCCTCTGCGGTAGCCTCTGTTGTATGAGGGCTTGTATTCCGGGTCAGGACCGATAACAACATGGCGGTGCATATTTTCTCCCTCGCTCCAAGAGGTAGCGCCCTTTACCTTCTGCACAGCAGTATGGATTATCCTTCTCTCATAAGGATTCATCGGCTCAAGAGAAGTCTTTGTTCCGGTCTTTACAGCCTTGAAAGCAAGCTTGCGGCCGAGGATCTCAAGTGTCTTTTCTCTCTTTTCCCTGTAATTGCCAATATTGATCGAAATTCTGTAATAGCTTTCATCAACATGGTTAGCCACCAGACCAGCCAGATACTGCAAAGCATCCAGCGTCTCTCCCCTGTGTCCGATAATAAAGCCGACGTCCTCACCCTCAATGCTGATGACAGCTCCGCCTTCTACCTCTTCAGCTGTCATTTCAAAATCCTTGATTCCCATTTTTGAAAGCACCGTACTGAGATAGCTTTCAGCACATTCCAGCGGAGTGACCTTTACAAAAGCTCTGACCTTTGCAGGATTTCCTCCGAAAAGGCCGAACTTTTTCTTTTCGGGCTGCTGCAGCACCTCATACTCTGTGCTTTCGGGATCAGTTCCAAGCTGACTGCATGCTAACTTCAGCGCCTCATCTATCGTGTCGGCTGTTGCAATAAATTCGCGGACCATTTCTTTTCCCCCTGTTTCTTACCTTCGTTTTTTAGGCTTTTTTGGTTTGTATTTTTCTTCATCCGTTACCGTTTTCTTTTTTGAGATCTGTGAGGGTGCAACATAGTCAGGTGCCTCTATAAACTGCACCTCAGCCTCCTGCTGACGGCGCAGAACTACCCTGTGTGCTTCGTCACGAGCCTCTATTATGCTTGCATTATAATAAACGTTGAGGATAAATGACTGAATGAATCCGAGGACTGTAGATGCTATCCAGTAGAAACCGACAGCGCCGGGTACGTTGAATGCGATCCATGCTGAGAAAAGGGGCATGAGCAGAACAAACAGGAACATGCAGCCCTTCATGGGTGTGCCGTTCATTTTCTGCATAACTATCATGCTGCCTACGGATGTTACAAAGCAGAGCACGGGAATGAGCCACATCATAGATGCAAACGAGCAGGAATTAGGTGTGGCAAGAAGATCCCAGCCAAGGAAGTTGAAGCCGCCTGCAAAATCGCTGATGCGGTTTGCTTCGTCGCCGGTGAAGAGCATTCCGCCTGCTGCATCCTTGAAGTTATCCTGAAGCAGGCCGAAATATTTAAGAATATAGATCTGTCCGTAGTTGTTGTTGCCGAAGCTGGTTCCGAGACCCGGAAGAGCACTAAGGGTATTAAGAGCCGTGTTTACCTTGTCGGCTGCGATATGAAGCGTATTTGTAAGAGGATTTATAACGGAATAATACACGCCCAGCATAACGAACATAGGCGCTATCATCGGCAGACAGCCTGCGCTCATGCTGACGTTTTCCTTCTGCATAAGCTTCTGGATCTCCATCTGGGCACCCATTCTGTCTTTGCCGTATCTGTCCATTATTTCCTTCTGCTTTTTCTGGAACCTTGCGTTTGCCGCCATAGACCTTTGCTGCTTTATTGAGAACGGAAGCAATAACAGCTTCACTACCAGAGTAAAGAGCACAATGGCGATACCAAAATTCTTGACGATATAGAAAGCTGCAAAAAGGATATATCCGAACAGACTTCCTATCAGGTTAAAAATTTGTACCATTTACCAAAAACCATTCCTTTCGATGTCTTTCCATATCCGAAAGATTTTATAAACGGAAAGAACCCTTCTTCTTTTATGCAAAAAAAATATATATTTTCAGTCTGCACCGGGGCAGAGCTGTTATTTTCTGATGTATTCAATCAGCCCGGGATCATTCATCCTTGTTGTTTCCCGGATAATTTATCCTTTTGGGCTTTTTTCTGAATCTGACCCTTGTTTTCTTTTCGGGCACAGGGTCATAGCCTCCTCTTGAAAAGGGGTTGCACCTCAGTATGCGCCAGATAGTCAGGGCAGTACCTTTTACGGCGCCGAAACGTTCGATAGCCTTTATCCCATAGACAGAGCACACGGGATAATACTTGCATGAAGGAGGAGTATAGGCCGAGATACACCTCTGATATAGCCTAATAAGCCAAATAAGCGGGCGCTTCATCTCAAAACACCCGCATCCTTCAGCTCTTTTTTCATTGCCCTGAGAATATCATAGCTCTTGACAAAGGGCGTTTTGCTCCTTGCCACGAAAACCAGATCAAATCCGGGCTTCAGGTCATCGGAAAGCTCTCTGCAGGCTTCTCTGATGACTCTTCTTGCTCTGCTGCGCAAAACAGCCTTTCCCACTTTCTTTCCGGTAGTAATGCCTATTCTGACATTTCCTGTCCGGTTTTTCATAACGTAAGTAACGAGCAGGGGAGACGCAAATGATCTGCCCCGGCTGTAAAGACGGCGAAAGTATCTGTTTTCATTTAGGGTGATCATCTCACTCATAATCCATCATCCTGTGACAATAATTAACAGACTTCCTCGGAAACTGGAGAAGTGCCGGATTTCGCAGGATATTTTGTGCCGGACAATGTGTCTCGAACGCCTCTGCACTTTGTGTACTGCAAGTGAGAGACACGCAGTACGGCGCAAAATAGACAAGAAAGATGGTGCTTCGGAAGTTTCCGAGGAAGTCTGAATAGTGACTCTCCGCCTGCGCGTCCAAACATTTCATAAAAAGCAGATCAATAAGAAAGTCTTTTTCTTCCCTTAGCTCTTCTGCGGGAAAGAACCTTGCGTCCGTTAGATGTTGACATTCTCTTTCTGAATCCGTGCTCCTTTTTTCTGTGGAGCTTCTTCGGCTGATATGTTCTCAGCATTAGAAAATCCTCCTTTCAGGAAGGCGCTGACGCACCTGACATTAGTATCCAAGATATAAACTTGCACTTTAGAATTATAAACCAAAACATACTCTCCTGTCAACTAAAAAATTAAAAAATTTGGACCACATAGCTTTGTTTATTACCTGATTCTGTAATAATTTCAGGAATATTACAGTCTGTAAATCAATACTTAACATAGCATACAGTCAGGGACTGTATTTACACTTTTCAACCGTGAAAATGACGAATGTTGAAAAACTATTTGAAATATAGAAATATGTGTGATATAATTATCCTTGTATAAGTGTTTATTAGAGATAAAGGCTTTAATCAGGAGGATTTATTTTCAGTTGCGGCACAAGGCTGCAAATTTTAAAGATCAGGAGGAAGTAAAAGTCTATGGATTCATTCAATGAAGCATGGGAGATAATCTGCGACTACTGCAAAGAGAGAATTACCGATGTTGCATACAAGACGTGGATAAGCAAGATCGAACCGGTCAATCTGGACTTTACACAAGGCAAAGCCATATTAATGGTTCCGGGAGATTTTCACCGCCAGACCCTTATAAGGGGTTACATGAAGCTGCTCAACGACGCCTTTGCCAGCGTTTTCGGCCCGGGAATAGAGATAATCTTCACCATACCCGACGAAGAGCCGGCAAAAGAGACCGAAAACCAGGAAGCCATTATGGACGCCGATTATGAGTACACCTTTGATACCTTTATAGTCGGTTCATCAAATAAGTTTGCCCACGCAGCTTCTCTTGCAGTGGCAACAAATCCGGGAAAAGCCTACAATCCGCTTTTCATTTACGGAAATTCCGGACTGGGCAAGACCCACCTGCTGTATGCCATCAGAAACGAGATAATCAAGACCGACCCCAACAAGACCATAACCTATGTAAAGGGCGATGATTTCACCAACGAATTCATTGAGTCACTGCAGAACGCAACTACCAGTGAGTTCCGCCAGAAATACAGGAAATCCGACGTGCTGTTGGTGGACGATATCCAGTTTATCGGAGGCAAGGAGCGTACTCAGGAGGAATTCTTCCATACCTTTAATACACTCAGAGAAGCAAACTGTCAGATAGTACTGACATCCGACCGACCGCCCAAGGAGATAAAGACCCTTGAGGACAGACTGCGCAGCCGTTTTGAATCCGGACTGCTTGCGGATATCCAGCCGCCGGATTACGAAACAAGAATGGCGATCATCAAGAGAAAGGCGGAGCTGCTTGAGCTTGTCCTGCCCGATGATGTTACAGAATATATAGCCACCAGACTCAAGACAAATATAAGACAGCTTGAGGGCGTAGTAAAGAAGCTGAAAGCGAAGAATCAGCTCTACGGCGAAAAAATAACCATAAACGTAGCCCAGAAGACCATCTCAGATATTCTCAACAACGATCAGCCGCCACCGCTTACCGTAGAGAAGATCATTGATGAGGTCGCCCATACCTACGGAATAACCAGCGACGACATACGCTCACAGAAGAGGAATTCAAACATCTCAAACGCCAGACAGATAGCCATATACGCTGTAAGAGAGATAACCTCCCTTTCAATGAAGAGCATAGGTGAGGAATTCGGCGGCAGAGACCACTCTACTATAGTATACGCCATCAATCAGATAGAAAAGAACATGAGCAAAGACCCCACCCTGAAGTCCACAGTAGAGGACATTATAAAGAATATAAGGGACCGCTGACTTTTTCAACAGTCTGTTGATACAGATTCCACTTATCAACAAAAGCTGTTAGTTTACAAGATTCTGAAGTTTTCAACACTTTCAAGAATCTCAACAAGT
>JAFTCS010000254.1 GCA_017454565.1 Clostridia bacterium | reverse complement strand
GCTGCGGCACTCTTTATGGTATTATTGTTCTATATTTATTTAAAAGAGAGGCGAGACGGATGCCGTCATTGTATGAAAACTCAGAAAAGCTGCAGCGCGCTCTGCTGGTGGGCGTTGACACCGGCGACTTTGACTGCGAAAGTTCAATGAAAGAACTGTACGAGCTTGTAAAAAGCGCAGGCGCCGAACCGGTCGCGTCAATGGTGCAAAAGCGCGATAAGCCCGATTCCGCCACATGTATAGGCTCCGGCAGGCTGGAGGAGATAACTGATTTCTGTGCCGGAAATGAAATAGACTTCATTGTTTTTGACACCGAGCTTACCCCTACCCAGATACGAAACATAGAAGCGGCCACAGACGTGCGCACCATTGACCGCACCATGCTGATACTTGATATTTTTGCCATACGCGCAAGGTCGAACGAGGGCAAGCTGCAGGTGGAGCTTGCACAGCTCAGGTATCTTCTGCCGAGACTTTCGGGCAAGGGTAAGGAAATGTCCCGTCTTGGCGGCGGCGTGGGTACAAGAGGTCCGGGTGAGACCAAGCTTGAGACCGACAAGCGGCACATCCGCAGGCGCATAGAATATCTGAAAGAGCAGCTTGCGGAAATGACTGACAGACGTGAGCGCCACCGTGAGCGCCGGCGCAAGGACGGCATTATAACGGTCGCCATAGTCGGCTACACCAATGCGGGCAAGTCTACGCTGATGAACACTCTCACTCAGGCAGGCGTTCTTTCAGAGGACAAGCTCTTTGCTACTCTTGACCCGACCTCAAGGGCTCTGAAGCTGCCCTGCGGAATCTCTGTTATGATGATAGACACCGTTGGTCTTGTCCGCAGACTGCCACACCATCTTGTGGAGGCTTTCAAGTCTACCCTTGAGGAGGCCGCCGATGCCGATATCATCCTGAATGTCTGCGACGCATCAAGCGAGGAGTACCGCCTGCATCTTGACGTGACCTGCACCCTTCTGCGTGAGCTGGGCTGCACTGACAGACCGATAATCTCCGTTTTCAATAAGTGCGATTTAGTGGATAATATGGATGATCTCCCGAGAGACCGTGACAGCGTGCATATCTGTGCAAAGTCCGGCAGAGGTATTGACGAACTGCTTGCGGCTGTAGAAAATAATCTTCCGGTGAAGCTGAAAAGGTTCCGTCTGCTGGTGCCGTTTGACAAGGCTGCATTGCTTTCGGTGCTGCGTTCGGCAGGAGCTTTGCAGAGTGAGGAATACACTGCCGACGGCATAGCCGCCCAAGCGCTTGTAGAAGAACCATTATGGCACAAGGTAGAGCCTTATGAGGTGAGATCCGAGTGAACAGGCTTTATCTGACGCCATGATAAAAAAAGCGGGAGAAAAATGATTTTTCTTACCGGAAAACCTGTCATTGTTCCGCTTGACAAAATTCGGCAATTTCGGTATATTGTAGTTGAAGAATATCCTGCTCTGAAAGGATGATGAAAATGGACAAAAGGTCTTTCGTAAGCGAGCTGAGATATCAGCTTTCCGATATGCCGGATGATGTTGTGAACAGGCAGATCGAAAGCTATTCCCTTATTATTGACGGTATGGTCGACAACGGCGTTACGGAAGAAGAGGCGGTCGCCGCTATG
>JAFTCS010000253.1 GCA_017454565.1 Clostridia bacterium | reverse complement strand
TGCGGGGTACGGGCAGCAGCGAGTATTCCTTTGATCCCGTGGAAGCTTTCGACATAGTAAGCAGCTATATAAATGATCGTATGGGCCTCGATTTCTATATTACCGGCATTACTCTTGCGATAAACGACAGGACTCTTTATGACAAGCTCAGGAGGTTCGAGAGATTCCGACAAGAATTTATCCTCACACGACAGTGGGAGCTGGAATCCGTCAGGTTGTTCGACGGCGATACCGGCCCGGGGTTCTACTATCCATTACGCAGCAGTGATCTCAGCGAGATCGATAGGAGCAGAATGTACAGAGAATTTGAAAGATCGGAGCAGGAAAGAGAACAAGGCTATAAGAAGATATGTCAGGATATAAAAGATCAGCGTAAAGAGTATCTCAGGCAGAATCCTCAGAAGACAGACAAGGATTTCTCCATGAAAATGATATCTGACGTCATCATCGATTGGCTGAACACTCCAAAAGAGGATTATTCCGGCGACCATTACGAACGGAAGGACAGAAGTGCCTCGGAGCTTGCGGAAATGATCTGCGCAGTACCGTCAACGGTGACTACACTTAGCATGGGCAAGGGCAAGTTCCCTTCCCGTGATCTTCTGATAGCTCTCGCTATCGCAATGAAACTGAACCGTGAGGAACGGGTGAGATTTATCCTCTACCGCAATGAGGACGAGCGCTATCCTCACGGTACAAAGGAAGAGGTCATCGAAGGGATACTTAACGATTATAATGATTTTCCCGACTATGATACAGTCAACCAAAAGCTATATGAAATGACCGGTATGACAATACGAAAGCAGCCGGGTGGGATAACAAAGCAGAAGGACAAGGAAAAAGAGATAGAACATCTCTGAACTAATGCAAAAAGCAATACATTTTACTGAAAGATTTAGAGATGTTTTCTGCATTATCACTTGACTCAGCTCTAAAGCTATCAGACAGCGTCGCACTTGCGGCGCTTTTTTTATGCCAACATTTTGTTTCTAAAGGAAAAACAAAGTCCTCAGATAATATGATATGATGTAATCACAGAAGAAACACACGACTACAAGGAGGCAGAACATGAATAACAGGATCATTCTTTCAGCACCCAGCTATATCCACAAGGGCGCAAACTCGACCTCATCTATCTCGCTGAAGGACGAGCTTTTATCAAAGCGGATAATACTTATTACCGGCGAGATAAACGACGAAACGGCTGTGAATGCGTTTATGAGCTTTGGCTATCTCACACAGTCGCCCGAGCCTATAAAAATAGTTATAAACTCCGGCGGAGGTGAGGTCATCGCAGGACAGGCGATATACGACATCATGCAGAGCATTAAGAACGAGGTGCATACATACTGCCTCGGGAGATCTGCGAGCATGGCGGCAACGCTGCTTGCAGCAGGCACTAAGGGGCACAGATATATCCTGCCGCACTCAGAGGTCATGATCCACGAGGTCCTTATCGGTGGAGGCGTGGGAGGCTCGGCAACAAGCATATCCAAGATCTCCGAGTCGATCAACAAGACCCGTGATGTCATGAACGGCATACTCGCCAAGCACACAGGAAAGACGATCGAGGAGATAAATGAGGCGACCTCATTTGACAACTACATGACCGCAGAGCAGACTGTTGAGTTCGGTATCTGCGACAAAATCATTACAAACATCTTTGAGGAGGTATAACAATGGACGGAAAAGAATTAAAGAAGCTTGCAAGCAACATATTTGCACAAAGCGAGTTCAGAAACGGAGTTTTCATAGCCGCCGAGGGCTGTGAATACAGCTTAGATGACTTTGACACCAAGCTCAACAACAACGTGCTTATCGTCGGCGGAAGCGGAACGGGAAAGACAAGGAAAATAGTAACGCCGAACATACAAGAGGCGGTGGGTTCATACTTTATCTGCGACCCGAAGGGGCAGCTGTACAAGGTGTGGGGCAAGTACCTTGTGGACAAGGGCTACAAGATAAGGCTTATAGATTTCATCCACCCCGATATGTCGGACGGCTACAACCCAATGGATTACCTTAAAATATCACAGGACATAGCAAAGCTCGCATCAGGTATAACCAACAGCAAGGAATCAGAGGGCACACGCTGCGACCCCTACTGGGACAGAATGACGATACTGCTTTTATGTGCGATAATCGGCTACATGAAGGAAACGAACAGCAAGGAGATGACCTTCCGTGAGATACTGCGGCTTGTAAGGCTTGGCGAGAGAGAGGACAGCGATGACAAGAGCTCGGAGCTTAGAAAGCTGTTTGACAGCCACAAGAGAAGGCACCCCGACAGCTGGGCGTGCGAAAAGTTTGAAGCGGTTGACACCGCTCCCTACAAGACATATGACACTATCAGGAGTACGCTTGCCGCTAAGTTTTCGCAGTTTGACACCGAGGAGCTGAGGCTTATGATGAAAAAGGGCGGCTTTGACTTTACATCTGTTGCAAGGGAAAAGACAGCGGTATTTGTAACGGTAAGCGACACGGACAGGACAATGGACACACTTGTAAACATCTTCTTCACGCAGGCCATGAACGAGCTTTGTACCTACGCTGACGACAAATGCAGCGGCGGCAGGCTGCCGATACCTGTAAGGTTTATCCTTGACGATTTCGCAACGAACTGCCGCATAGACGAGTTTCCGAGAATGATCTCATCTATCAGATCAAGAGCACTCTCGGTGATGCTGATGATACAGTCCGAGGCACAGCTGCGGCAGGGTTACGACCACGATGCACAGACGATAATCTCAAACTGCGACACCTACATCTACTTGGGCGGCAATGACGTACAGACAGCAAAGGCAGTCAGCGAGCGCTGCGACAAGCCGCTGAATGAGGTGCTGTATATGCCAGTCGGACACTGCTGGGTGTTCAGGCGTGGGTCACAGCCTAAGTTTGCAAGGCTTGCTGACCCGGACAGGAAAGACAGAAGCATAGACAAATAAAATAACAGGTCTGCCGGAGGCAAACCTGGCAGACCTGTTACATATCAGCGTTCGTCTTTGTTTTTTCCTTTTTTGGGCGGATAATATTTCACGATATCCGTCAGATCACATTCAAGAAAATCGCAGATGCGCGTAAGAACATCAAGATCAATACGAGACATTTTGTTATTGCAGTAGGCATTGAGCTGCGTCTGCTGTAAATTGCAGGCACGGCATATCTTGTATTTCGATACTCCCTTTGATTTTCTGAAATCATCAAGGGTTATAACTATCTTTCCCGACATAAATGTTCCCTCCTTGTAATATATGCAGCTTTATACATATTATACAAAAGCAGGGAATATTTTTAAAGATGCATTTATATGCTATGTAGAAATATACATATATTTTGGCCGGATTTATTGTTTGTTTATTTTATTTTTGTTATAATTATTTAAGAGAGCATATATATAATATGCATATACATACATATATATAGTCATAACGGAGGAATGATCATGTTTTGTAAAAAATGCGGATTCAGGCTTGACGATGATG
>JAFTCS010000252.1 GCA_017454565.1 Clostridia bacterium | reverse complement strand
TCCCGTCATTTGGTGATAATGTACTGCTCCTGCATGAGGAAAAAGCAAGAATAACCGGGCATATAAGAAAGCATAAAAGTTTTTTCAGTTTATTCATAGTGTTACTCCTTTTTAGTGAAAACGGTGTGCCTGCAGTGCCTGACCTGATATACGGCAGTTTATTTACCGCAACTACAGTTATTTTATATAATTGCAGCCGCGAACACTGAATGCAGAGGCAGGGTTTTTGAACGAGTTAATAACCTGTGAACAAAAATTAAAAGTTTCGCTCAAGCCTTTGAAAAGGCTTGCAGGGTCGAGGGGCGCGGGTCTCCGGTGGAGATCTCTGCGCAGCAGAAGCGCCGACCGAGCCGACAGGCGAGACTCAAAGCACTCTGACTTCTCAGGCTATTAACTCAGCCTGTTTACATGAAAATATAATCCATCCAGAAAATCCTTGAGCTTTTTGCTGCGGCTGGGATGACGGAGCTTGCGCAGCGCCTTTGCTTCTATCTGGCGGATACGCTCACGGGTGACGTTGAATTCCTCACCGACCTCTTCAAGTGTGCGGGAACGTCCGTCCTCAAGACCAAAACGGAGCTTGAGAACCTTTTCCTCACGGGGAGTAAGGGATGCAAGTACCTCGTTGAGCTGTTCTTTGAGCAGTGTGTGTGATGCTGCGTCCTGAGGTGCGGGAGCGTCGTCGTCGGGGATAAAGTCGCCGAGATGGCTGTCCTCTTCCTCACCGATAGGAGTTTCAAGGGAAACAGGCTCCTGAGCAACACGCATTATCTCGCGCACCTTTTCGGTGGGCATGTTGATGACCTCTGCTATCTCTTCGGCGCTGGGTTCGTGGCCGTTCTGATGGAGAAGCTGCGAGGATACCTTTTTGACCTTGTTGATCGTCTCTACCATGTGCACAGGTATGCGGATGGTTCTGGCCTGGTCTGCAATGGCGCGCGTAATGGCCTGACGTATCCACCATGTGGCGTATGTAGAAAATTTGAAGCCCTTGCTGCAGTCAAATTTCTCAACCGCTTTGATAAGACCAAGGTTGCCCTCCTGAATGAGATCAAGGAACTGCATGCCTCTGCCAAGATATCTCTTTGCAATACTTACGACCAGTCGGAGGTTGGCTTCGGAAAGGCGTTTTTTTGCCTCTACATCACCGTTGATTATGCGGCTTGCCAGATCGCGCTCCTCATCGGGCGTAAGCAGAGGTACTCTGCCTATTTCCTTCAGGTAGATCTTAACGGGGTCGTCAATTGCGATATTTTCAATCACAGTTTCGCTTTCGCCGTCGTCGTTCATGTCGCTGACGTCTGAAATGTTGGTCAGCGCAACATCGTCAAGAATAATGTCGTCCATGGTTTCAACAATGTCAATGCCGTTGGTCTCCATGGTCTCGTAGAATTTTTCGAGCTGTTCGGGGTCAATATCCATCTCTCCGATGGCATCAAGTATCTCCTTGTTGGTAAGCTGTCCCTTGGATTTGCCCAGTTCCATCAGGTCCTTGAGTACCGTCTTCTTGTCAGGCTGTGTTCCAATCATAATTATGACCTCCTGTTGTTTCTTTCTTTCCTTGGATTTATCTGAACAGCGCGATTGACCTCCGGGGATCAGCCGGATACTATCATGCCTTTGATTAAGGCCCGGTTGTATGCCGGAAAGTGTGGCGCCGGTATCAGTGCTTATGGAATTATCGTTTGTGTTTACGATTTTTTCTTTTTCATGTTTTCTATCATGCGGCGAAGCTCATCCTCATCTGCGGCAGCCACCTGATCGGGAGTGACCCTCTCGGCGTTCTCGCGCATTTTGCTGATGTAGTCGTCGGCGGCCTGCTTCGGACTGCTTTCGCTTGCATGTGAAGCCAGTATCTGCGCGATACGGCTGTTCTCTTCATCGGTGAAGCTGCCGGAAATATCCGTCAGGGTAAAATCAAAGCCCTGTTCGGAGTTTGCTTTCATGGTTTCATATACCCTTTTGTTGAAGGCGTCCGCGAAAAGCTCCGGGGGTACGCTTTTAAAGACGCTGACGGCAATATCCACGTTGTTCATCAGCAGAGCGATAAGCGATTCTTCGGCCTTTGCCGAACCGAAGGTGGAGTGATTCTCTCGGCTTATGCGGCTGCTTTCAGCGTTCATCTGCTTTTTCAGCTCCCTGAACTCCCGCTTGGAAGCATTGCTGCTGTTTTTCTTTATAATACGGCTTACCTGCTCTTTTATGGCGTCTTTTGAAACGTGCTGCTCCATAGCAAGCTTTGATATGTACACGTCACGCTCAATGCTGCTGTCAAGACCGGCGATAAGCTTTGCCGCTTCCGAGAGGAAATTTACCCTCTGGTCGGTCAGCTCGGTATTATAGCTGCCGAGAAGCTTGTTCAGCCGGAAGTCAACATCGTTGCCGCTTTTTTCTATCAGCATCCTGAACCTTGCGGGTCCCTGCTCGCCGTAGGTTTTCATAAATTCGTCAGGGTCTTTGCCGTTGGGAACGGTAAGCACCCTTATATCAAGCCCTGTTGGCCTGATTATCTGAATAGCCCTTGAAACAGCCATCTGACCGGCATTGTCCGAGTCGTAACAAAGAATGACTTCATTGCAGTAATGCTTTATGACGTTTGCCTGTTCGGGCGTCAGGGCAGTGCCAAGACCTGCCACAGCATTTTTGAAGCCTGCCTGATGCAGCGCAATGACATCCATATATCCTTCAACGAGAATAAGGGTGCCGTTGGCTTCGTTTTTTGCAAAGTTGAGAGCGAAAAGATTGTTTCCTTTGTTGAATACAGGCGTGTCAGAGGTGTTGAGGTACTTGGGCTTGAAATCCTTCATCATCGTTCTGCCGCCGAAAGCTATCACATTTCCGCGCAGGTCGATGATAGGGAACATGACCCTGTCGGTAAAGCGGTCAATGGCATTTCCGTTGCGGGTCTCGTTGGCAAGGTTTGCCTGTATCATCTCGGCCTTTGTGAAGCCCAGACTTTTCAGGTGATTCACAAGGGCGAAACGCGACTTCGGCGCATAGCCTAATCCGAAATGAGTTATGGTGCTGTCGGAAAGCCGGCGTCCGCGAAGATAATCCAGTCCCTCGCGTCCCTCCTCGGTATAGAGTTGCTTGTTGAAAAATCTTGCGGCAGCCCGGTTTGCCTCGTAAAGCCTTGTCCTCAGTCTGGACATTCCGTTGTCGGCAGCATTTTCGGGAACAGTCATTCCTGCCCGCTGTGCGAGAAATTTTATGGCTTCAACATAGTCGAGATTTTCGGCCTGCTTTATGAAACCGATAACGTCGCCGCCAACATGACAACCGAAACAGTAAAAGAAGCCCTTATCCGGCGAAACCGTAAACGAGGGTGTTTTCTCTCCGTGGAACGGACACAGCCCAAGGTAATTTCTTCCCGACCTTTTCAGCTTTACATAAGATGATATAACATCAACAATATCGGAGCGCATTTTCAGCTCCGAAATGAATTCCTGCGGTATACTCATTTTGTCTCCTTATTTGATTCTGTGGGGTGTTCCGGGGGAGAACCCTTTCCCCAAAAACTTGTATCTCAGTTTATTTTCCATGCCACGGGAATGTAGATCTCCTTGAACTTGTCAGTGGCGTACTGGTCGGTCATTCCCGAAATATGGTCGCACACGGCTCTTTCTATGCCCTCATTTTCCGCTATGAGCCGGAGCTTATTCGGCAGCAGTTCCGGGTGCTCTTTAAAATATGAGTAAAGCAGACCTATCAGTCCGGGTACTTTCTTTTCTTCGCGCTTGGCGTACTCGTTGCAGTATACCCTGTCGAACATGAATTTGTGCAGCTCATTAAAAACCTCAGCCACATCGTCAGACATTCTCAGTCTGTCGTCTGTTGTGTTGTCGATCACCGACATAACCATGGTGTTTATCCTTGAAGTGGTGGTATGACCGAGCACATCCGTTATCTTCTTTGGTATATCGTCGGCGGAGAGCACTCCTGCCCGTACAGCATCGTCAATATCATGGTTCATGTAGGCTATGCGGTCGGCGATACGCACGATCCTGCCCTCCATGGTGTCGGCTTCCTTTCCTTTGGTGTGGCAAAGGATGCCGTTTCTTGTTTCGTATGTAAGGTTCAGCCCCTGACCGCCCTTTGCAAGAACGTCCGCGACCCTCAGACTTTGTTCGTAGTGGTGGAAGCCTTTTTCGTAAAGATCGTTCAGCGCTCTTTCGCCGGCATGTCCGAATGGGGTGTGTCCAAGATCGTGACCGAGGGAGATCGCTTCTGTCAGGTCCTCGTTCAGACGTAAGGCTCTGGCGATGGTGCGCGCTATCTGGGCGACCTCAAGAGTATGGGTAAGGCGTGTGCGGTAGTGGTCGCCTTCGGGTGAAAGAAAGACCTGGGTTTTATGCTTCAGACGCCGGAAAGCCTTGCAATGGATGATCCTGTCCCTGTCGCGCTGAAAATCCGTTCTGACAGGACATTTTTCCTCATCCCTCTCTCTGCCTTTGCTTTCCGCGGAAAGACAGGCAAACGGAGAAAGATTTTTTCTTTCAAGATCCTCAAAGATCAGACGAGGCTCCATATTTACACCCTCCTCAGCGAATATCTCTATTATATTATACGCAAAAATCCTCCGGATACCTTTATTTTCGCAAAAAATTGCCAAAAAGCCGCACGTTGCTAAGATGCTAAACAGGCTCTGAGTCTTACCTGAATCCGTGAAACTCAAATAGCAAAAATAGCTGAAATCAGGAAAAACAGAGCTTTACGATCAAAAGTTTGATACTTTGATCATCACCCAATGGGTGCGTTCTGCCCGCCTGCTCGGCGGGGTGTAAATTTGCCTGA
>JAFTCS010000251.1 GCA_017454565.1 Clostridia bacterium | reverse complement strand
TCAAACTCCTTCTGCCACTCTGTATCCGGCGAGAAAGCAAATCCGCTCACCTTCTGCCTGGCTGCATAGAGCGCGATGAGTTTTTTTGCCATCTCCTTCGCCGCGCCTTTTGCTCGGCTTCGCTTCTTCATCCAGTCCACGCCGTCCATTTTAGACAGCTTAACAACCTTGTCCTCGCCCACACCCGTATACTTTGTCACGGTATCAAGCTGCGTCACCGGCACATAGAGGCAGTCGGTCCCGGCATAGTTTATCTTTACATAGTCCTTCTCATAGCCGTCAACCTTCATCCTTACGATGCCTGCAAAACGGCCTATGCCGTGGCTCTCATGCACAACATAGTCACCGGCAGACAGATCTGCATAGGATTCTATCCTCTGTCTGTCTGCGCCGAGCCTTCTCTCTGCGCGCGACCGGTCTTTTTTCCTTATTATCTGCGAATCCGTCAGTATGACAAGTTTCAGTCCGGGGTACTCCATCCCGGAGGTGAGCGCCCCCGTCAGCACGATGCATTCGCCCGGCGCCGGGACTTCGTCATCAGTCCCTCTGCGCGCCTTAACGGAATTATTATTGAGGAAATCCGTAAGCACCTCGGCCCGACGTTCATCTCCGGCCAGCACTGCAGTGCCAAAGCCCTGCTTCATATAGGATCTTACATCATCAGCTGCGGCTCTCGCGTTGCCTGCGTAGCTCGGCAGCTGTTTTGCCGAAAGGCTCGCAAGCGTTCTGGGCAGCAAAGGACTGCGGCTCACAGTGAAGGCATCGGACATATATACGGGGAATGCGGCAAGACCGGCCAGAAGAGAGTCGACTGAAACATAATATGAATCGGCGCTCATGGCCATGATCCCATTTCGGTTGAGTTCCTGAATATCCTCCGTCAGCTGCTTGATATAATCCCTTGCCCTTTCCGTGCATGTATTAGGTCTGTCGAAAAATATAAAGGCATCCTCAGGGATATAGTCCAGTCCGCTGCCCATGTCATATATCAGCGGCATGTATTTATCTGCATCGTGGAGCTCCACATTGCCCCTTATCCTCTCGGCATCGGTCCTGAGCATTGCTGCCACCTGTCTTGCAAGTTCGCTCTTTCTTCTCTTCTCATAGCTTGCCGCAAAGCTTTCCAGCCCATCGGCAAGAGTATCTCTTCCTCCGGCATAGAGGCTGACAAGAGTCTCTGCGGCAGGCAGGACCACAGCCCTTTCGATGCTGCCGCATCTTCTCTGGTCCGAAACACGGAAGCTGGCCATAGTATCTATCTCATCGCCCCAGAATTCCATTCTGACGGGATCCGGCATTGTGGGTGTGAAGAAATCGAGTATGCCGCCTCTGATGGAATACTGGCCCGGCCCTTCCACCTGCTCAGTGCGCGTATAACCGCAGCGGATAAGTGCCTGTTCCAGTTGAGCAGGTGTGATCCTGCTGTCAGCCTCCAGTTCAAAGGCCGATGTCATTAGCTTTTCCCTCGGGATCGTTCTCTGGATAAGTCCGGTGACCGAAGCCGTCATTATCCTCACCTTTCCGCCGGAAAAAGCGTGCAGGGCAGAGATGCGTTCCTGCTCTCCTGTTCTCGACACGGCCTCAACATGCCTGAAGACGAATTCCTTCATCCCCAGCACCGACACTTCCTCGTTCAGCATTGAGCGAAGATCTGACGCAAAGCTCTCGGCAGCCGTGTCATCAGCAGTAACCACCAGCATCGGGATATCGAGCTTTTCAAAGTAGAGAGAGGAGAATATCCTGTCAACTTCCTCCTTCTGTTCTGGCGGAGTAAAATATGCTCCCCAATAATGTGTACTGTCGCTCGTGTACGGGAAGAAAAGCACATAAGGATTTTCAGCATACTGTGAGAGCTTCTCATAGCTTTCGGTAGGCATTCTTCCGAAATTCGGGGTAATAAACTCACACTGCATTATCTCGGTGAAATTTATATTGCTTCCGACAAAGTGGCTGACCTTTTCGATATTCCGCTTACAGCTTTCAATATCCTGCTGCAGACGGAGATTTCTGTTTGCAAGACCTTCCGTTTTTGAAACAAAGTAGCTGACGTATTTTACAACGGCACTCTCACCTGCATTCAGGTCTTCGAGCTTTTTGTATTCGAGCCTGAAGCCGAGAAGTTCAGCGGAATCCTCAAGCTGTTTGATATATTCGGAATAAGTGTTCTTGTTCTGCAAGGGCAGGAAATTTTGTGTATCGGAATAGAATTTCATAGTATCATCGGGGTGGAACATCTGTGAATCACCGCAGAATTTGACTACCTTCTGAAGCTCCGACATCATTCCTATTATGCTTATTGCTTTTACCTGCTTCACTGACACGAGATCACCTCCTTTTTTTTAATAAAAAATAGAATTTTATTTGATAAGAAGTTTTGCCTTCTCGTCAGCAGGAATACCATAGCGTGTGGCTTCGATGAGGTTTATGATGTTTTTAAGCTCTATCTCACGCAGATAAATATAAGAGATCATCACGATGGTAGGATTCGGCGAAAGACGGAGATGATGTCTGCAATAGTTGTATATCATTATATCCGTCATCTGTGTAGGATCATCGTACTGTGAGCCTGACATGAGCCTGCCCAGATAGGTCGTTTTTGAAAGCTCGAATATTTCCGAAACGCTCTCGGCTGAACAGAGATCAGAGAGCATTTTTTTGGAAATTTTGCCGTATGGTATCAGCATAGGCATTATCTGTTCAGGTGTAAAATGATAATATTTTTTCAGTCTGATTATCCTTGACATATTTTCAAAATCAAGCATTGCCGAAAAAATATCTCTCAATTCCTTTCCGTCACCCTTATTTTTTCCTTCAGCCATAGCCTGAATGACCTTTTCATAGCTTTTGTTTTCAAGGGCTATCTCAAGCTCTGTAATGTTTATTTTGGAGCCGTCCTTCGGGCGGAATTTCAGCATCGGCGAATAATACCATGTACCCTTCAGGGCATTCAGCATATCATCATAGGAACGTACAGAGGCAAGGGCTTTGAAGCTTATCTTCGAGAATCTGTCGAAGGATAACGGCATGGAATATACATATTCCTCCGGCTTGCCTATATTCACAAGCATCAGACAGCGTATTATCTGTTCGATCTCCGTTTTTGATATGATAAAATCCGAAAATGAAAGGGTATCCTCAAGGGCATATCTTGAAAGAGCAAATACATCAAAATAGATATTCTGACGCAGGACAGGCTCAAGCTGACCACGATGTATTTCTGTTTCATTGAGACCGCTCATGACTGACGAATAATTGGTACGCTGCTTCAGGTATGCGGCTATCTCCGAAACGCTCCTGCATTCCGCAAGATTATGATAATCGCTGTCCTTGAGGCACTTACCGTACATTGCACGGGCTTTTGCGAGGATGGCATTTGACGACTGTGAGGACATCCGAATATCCCCCCTTTCAAGTCAGTATAAAATACAATTTTTTTCATATATCTTGGATAACTCTTGATACTATCTCATCTACCCATTTATCACCGTTATGCGAATACTGTTCCTCAAGCCTTTTGGAAACAGCCTGATTTTCGGCAGTGATTACGGCG
>JAFTCS010000250.1 GCA_017454565.1 Clostridia bacterium | reverse complement strand
CTGAATGGTGTATGCTTTTACTCATAAGACAACGGCTCCTTTGAGTTTCTTTGGATGGTTAAGCAACTCCATTTTAACTCTTTTCGCAGCCGTTGTCTTTATTTTTGTGCATTTTTCAAATTTGCTCATTTATAGTTTTAACTTTTTCTCCGTGTCGGGTGTCAGGCACCAGAATCAAGGCGCAGCATATTATATTAATGACCGCCGGAATTTATCGGCAGTCAGCAAACGTAAACCGAAAGGAGACCATAGCATTGGACGTAATCAAAGAGCTTCAGAATTCAGATCTGTTTATCAGACCAATACCTGAAAATCCTGTGATAGCAATGGCTTATGTTCCGTTCCAGAACGCCCGCAAACTGTATTCACCTGAACAGGGAATATGCAGCGGAACGATGTTTCCTGAACTGAATAAGCCGTTTGACCCTGAAAGAAAAAAGGGAGGTATGAAGGATGTCTGAAAGAGAACGCCTGCTTAAACGGCTGTCGTCATACGATTTTGCCGCTGCCGAGCTTCACATCTATCTTGACACCCACCCCGATGATACCGCTGCCGCAGATGCACTGAGCGCTTACAAAAGCAAGGGTGAGGTTCTACGCAGGGAATACGAGGAAAAATTCGGTCCTCTCATGTTCACAAACGAAAACGGCAACCGCTGGGCATGGATTTCTGATCCCTGGCCGTGGGACAATATGGAGGGCTGAGAATGTGGGTATATGAAAAAAAGCTGCAGTATCCAATCAATATAAAACAAACCAATCCTAAGCTTGCGAAGATAATTATAAGCCAGTATGGCGGTCTATACTGCAAAAAGATATAGTTATCAGGCATAGAAAAAAACATCAATGCCGCCGGTGGAGCGATAGAAAACAACGCGCTCGATTATCGACTTGAGCATGGTGTTCTTGTCACTCTCGCTTACAGCAGGTGAGCGCAGGGCAGGGAGCAGGGATTGTAATTTACTTTGAACCTGTCGGCGCGCATGCTGTTCATCCGGCTCTTTTGCGTACTGCCGCTGACGCAGGGCTTCTATTCTCTCTATTATCCGGGCGCGGCTCTCTTTATACTCCTGTATGGTGTAGACCTCGTTTTCAAATGCTTCCCTGATGCGGTCAAGCTTTCTTTCCTCTCTGGAAATCATTGCGGCGACATCATCGGTTGCCCTTGATGCTGCAAGTGGGCGGGTCTCAAGCTTGAAGTCGCCTGAGATGGCAGCGTTCTCAAGCAGTGTAAAGAGCATGTCATTAAGCTTTGCTATGGTGATACTGTGGGAGGTGCTGCACTTGCCGTGAGCGTAGGCGTAGCACTGTAACGAGGAGTGGCTTGCACTGCGCGTCAGAGTGGCGCCGCATGCCGAGCAGCGTACCAGACCTTGAAGCATAAAAGGCTCTTTCGGATCTGTATGTCTCATGTACTTAGTCTTTGGAGCTGCGCCAAGCTTAGCCTGAACCTGCTCCCATAGCTCCATGTCAATTATTGGCTGATGGCTGCCATCGATTATCAGGGTGTCAGAGCTGTCTTTCCTGTGGTCAGCTCTGCCGGTGGGGGTCCAGCGTATCTTGCCAATGTAAACCGGATTCCGGAGGATATATCGGACGGTCCTGTTTTCAAATGGATTTCCGCGACGGGTGCGGCAGCCGAGATCGTTTATCTCCATTGCTATCGTTCGCATTCCTTTTCCATCGAGATAGTCTGTAAACATCCGGCGCACGATCGGGGCCGTGTCCGGATCCGGAATATACTTTCCGTCCTTGATCTGATACCCATACGATGGTATGGTGACAACTTCGCCCCTGCTTGCCTTTTCAGTCATGCCGCGCTTTACTTCTTCGGAAAGATTTATGCTGTAATACTCGTCCATAGCCTCGATCATAGCTTCGATCAGTACGGACATCTTATCATCACCGACATTTTCG
>JAFTCS010000249.1 GCA_017454565.1 Clostridia bacterium | reverse complement strand
TAAAGTGTTTCGCTCTCTGCGGAGAGCGAGTCAGGGGGGACTTTTGCGGAAAAGTCCCCCCTGACATCCCCCGAAAACGCTGTTTATCGTTTTCAGAGTTTCACGGATTCAGGGTATAATATACTGAAAGCTTAGTCAACAAGCTCCGGGTCGAAGCTTTCTTTCCAGGGGAGACCGAATTTGTTCAGCGCATCCATGAAGGGGTCTGGGTCGAACTCCTCAATATTGTGTACGCCGGGAGTGTTCCACTTGCCGGTCAGCAGCATGGCAGCGCCTATCATAGCCGGTACACCGGTAGTGTAGGAGATAGCCTGCGAGCCGACCTCCTTGTAGCACTCCTGATGGTCGCATACGTTGTAGAGGTAATAGGTCTTGTCCTTGCCGTCTTTCTTGCCGATGAAAATGCAGCCGATGTTGGTCTTGCCCACCGTTCTCGGGCCGAGAGATGCCGGGTCGGGAAGTACGGCCTTGAGGACCTGCAGGGGAACTATCTTCTTGCCCTCAAAGTCGATAGGCTCTATGGAAGTCATGCCGACATTTTCCAGACATTTGAGGTGCGTCAGATAGCTCTGACCGAAGGTCATAAAGAAACGGATGCGCTTGATGCCCTTGATATTCAGGGCGAGCGACTCCAGTTCCTCGTGATGGAGAAGATACATATCCTTTTCGCCTATTTCGGGGAAATTGTAAACGCGCTTTATCTCCATAGGTTCGGTCTCTACCCATTTGCCGTCCTCAATGTAGCTGCCCTTGGCGCTTACCTCGCGGATGTTGATCTCCGGGTTGAAGTTGGTGGCAAAGGGATATCCGTGATCTCCGGCATTACAGTCCAGAATGTCGATATAGTTGATCTCGTCAAACTGGTGCTTCATAGCGTATGCGGAGAATACTCCTGTTACGCCGGGGTCGAAGCCGCTGCCGAGAAGAGCTGTTATGCCGGCCTTTTCAAAACGCTCACGGTAAGCCCACTGCCAGCTGTACTCAAACTTTGCAGTGTCAAGAGGCTCGTAGTTTGCGGTGTCAACGTAGTTTACCTTTGTTGCAAGGCAGGCGTCCATAATGGTAAGGTCCTGATAGGGCAGAGCAAGGTTGATGACCACGTCAGGCTTAAAGCTGTTGATAAGCGCGATAAGCTCGTCAACATTGTCGGCGTTGACCTGTGCCGTTGAAATTTTTGTCCTGACGCCGTCAAGCTTTTCCTTGAGGGCGTCACACTTTGACTTTGTGCGGCTTGCTATGCAGATCTCCTCGAAAACATCGGGATTCTGGCAGCACTTGTGTACGCATACGCTGGCAACTCCGCCTGCGCCGATAATTAAAGCTTTTCCCATTTTTACATTCCTCCGTGTTCTATGTTTTTTCTGTTTGGTTTTTTTATTGTAGATTTGAATGCCGGCAGATACTGTCCTGTGGGCATATAAAGCGTTCCGGGTGGATTTTCCCGTGCTCTGCGCCGGAGGTTCATTCGCCCTCCATGAGCTGTTTTGTAACGTAGGTGGGCAGAGCAAAGGCGCCCTTGTGCAGGCGTGTGTTGTAATAGGCGGTGTCTATAGAGAGCCTGTTCCAGCGTCCTTCGTCAAGGTCGTTGGTGGGGTGGAATCTTTTTGACGCAAAGCCGAACAGCCAGTGACCTGACGGATATGTGGGTATGTGCGCCTGATATACCTTGCAGAAAGGGAAGAACTGGAGTATCTTTTTATGCGCCTGCTTCATGGCTTTTGCATAGCCGTTGTAGAAAGGACTTTCGTGCTGGTTCACAAGAATACCGTTCTCAGTGAGAGCCTTGAAGCAGTTTCCGTAAAATTCAGTGGTAAAAAGTCCCTCGCCCGGGCCGAAGGGGTCGGTAGAATCTACGATAATAAGGTCATACTCGTTTTCCACACGGCGCACGAAGCGCAGACCGTCATCAATGTGGATCTGCACCCTTGGTTCGTCAAGCCTGCATGCCACAGTCGGCAGAAACTCCTTGCAGGCGTCCACGACCATGCGGTCTATCTCCACTAAATCTATGTGCTCAATGGTCTTGTACTTGACAAGCTCACGGACAGTACCGCCGTCACCTGCGCCGATGACCAGTATTTTTTTGATATCCGGGTTTACGGCCATGGGAACGTGGGTTATCATCTCGTGATAGATAAACTCGTCTTTCTGTGTCAGCATGATGCGGTCGTCAAGTACCAGCACATCTCCGAATTCGGGAGTGCTGAAAATTTCTATACGCTGATATTCCGACTGAGCAGAATATTTCTGTTTATCGCAGCGTATAGAGAAACGGACGTTGTTAGTCTGTTCTTCTGTGTACCACATTTCCATCCAAGCATACCTCCTTGTGTAAAATATTTACATAGAAAATTTCCCGAAAAGGTTATTTTATCTTTTAACCTGAATCCGTGAAACTAAGAACGGAAAAAGTTCGTTTTCGGGGATTGTCAAGGGGGACTTTTTCGCAAAAGTCCCCCTTGACTCGCTCTCCGCAGAGAGCGAAACACTTTTGCTTCTGCGCTCCGCAAGGGGTGAACCCCAAAACAGTCCGGTGGACTGTTTTGGGG
>JAFTCS010000248.1 GCA_017454565.1 Clostridia bacterium | reverse complement strand
GGACACGCATCAAACGGCTTGCACGAAAAACTATCTGCTTTTCAAAAAGCCTGGAAATTCATAAAGCGGTTATTGGCACTTTCATAAACATTTACTTTTTCGGGCGTACTTTCGATAAATCACTTCTTTTATGACATCACCGGCTTTTCAGATCGTTATCATTTGTAACGTCTCAAAGTCGGCTGTTTATCTGGTTTTTCTTTGTTTCGGCTCTTTTTCCCGCTTTCTTTCGGGTAGTAGGGGTTTTTCTGTTTTTGGTTGTCAATCCACAACAGGCATGATGAAATTTATTCATCACGCCTGTGATAATGTTTTATATAATAAGCTCGCTCTGATGTATCCGCTTGTCAAGGAAGTGCATCAGTTTTATGCAGGGTCTTCTCAGCAGCAGCCCGAGCACAAGTGCAAACGGAACATAGACCAGAAGCATCAGCACATTATGCCAGTACACATTCATATCGGGACCTGCAATTGCTTCACGCAGTATGTCGTTGCCATACCGGAACGGAAGGAACTGTGCCATCACCTGGAACGGCTCAGGCAGGACCTCTATCGGGAACGTACCTCCGGAGCCGGCCACCTGCAGAACCAATATAATGACCGCCAGCGCCTTTCCGATTACGTTGAAGGTTATTGTCAGAGAATAAATTATCAGCGTATACACAAATGCCGATATCATACAGCCCAGAACGAACAGGAATTCATCATTGCACTGTATTTTCAGGAAGAAGATATCACCCAGCGAGACTATCAGCGCCTGTATCTGTCCAAGCACGAAGAAAATTATGTACCTGCCGAAATACTGCTGTGTTTCTCCGGGATTCCCCAGCTTTTTGCGCTGCTTTTCAGTAAGCTCGACACGCACTATTGCGATGAGCACCACTCCGCCTACCCATATTCCCAATGAGGTATAGAACGGCGACATTCCGGAACCGTAGTTTTCCACATGACCTATGCTGTGGGTCTCTGTCTTTACCGGCTGTGAAAAGAACTCGCTCAGTTCACCCGGATCTTTTACTATCTTCATCAGCAGGTCGGTAATATCTGTGTCCTTTTCTATCTCAATGACTTTTTTTGAAAGTGCCTCGATCTTTGTCTTTGTCGAGCTCATGGTATTTTTTATATCCTCAAATGTAACTATTATCTGATCCACAGTATCCATAGTCCCTTCAAGGGCCGTACCAAGATCGGGAATATCGCCGCTCACCGTCTTCATCAGATTGGAAACTTTCTCAAGGGCTTTATACAAATCGTCTACGGTCTTGTTTATGTTTTCCTTCACACCGGAAAATGAGACCAGTATCTGGGCAAACTCGGTGCCTATCGTTGAAGAAAGCTCCCTTAACTCTTTAACGATCTCAGCCGGCAAAGCTCCGTCTTTTCGTAGGGTATCACCAGCAGAAAGCAGCTTTTCCATAAGCTGTTTCTGGTGATCGTTTGACTTTTTGAGAATGTCCCTGACAAGCCCCGGTTGTATTCCAAGGTAATCATCCACATTATCAAGCATACGGATAAGATTATCGCTGATAATGATAGATTTCTGGAGTATGCCGGCTACCTTTTCAAGTTCGCCGGCAGCAGCGTTTGCATCGGTGTTTACCTTTGCCAAAGCACTATCCACTTTTTCACGCACATCGGACTGCATCAGCTGCAGAGATTCAATTATGTTACCGATAGCGTCAGTGACCTTCTTTGAAAGCGCTCTGGTCGATTCTATAGAATTCTTTATATCGGGAGTGATATTCGACATATCTTTAATAACATCAGAAATACCCGGAAGAAGCTCCTTGCTGGTCTTGAGCATATTTTTCAGCAGCTTCAGAGTCGAGATGAACATATCCACACCCGAATCAAAGGCGTTTATATCCGTTAAAACGTCATCAAGAGAACCTTTCAGATTCTCCAATATCTGGTTTTTCTCACTTCCAAGCTCCCCGACTGTAATATTGAGCATGGTTGCAAGCACATTAGTCACCGTATTGACATAGGCCGACTTCATTTCGTTCTCAATTGTACTTATTCCGGCGTTGGTTATTTTAGGAGCAATTGCGTTCTTCTTTTCATTCACATAATATCTGAGTGACGACTGTGTAAATTCACCGGTAGTGAGCGAGCACAGATTCTCGCTCAGTTCCTCGGGAATTACCACGGCTGCATAATATTTTCCGCTTTCCACACCGTCAATTGCCTCCTGCTCGCTCACGAAATCCCAGCCCATTTTGGGATTTTCCTTAAGGTTGTCTACTATCTGCTGGCCTGCATTCACCTCAATGGACTTGTAGCTGAATCCCTTGTCGAGGTTGCACACCGCAAAGGGTATGCCGCCCGTAGCCGAATACGGGTCCCAGTTTGACGCGATATTGAACCACGAATAGAGAGCCGGCAATATCGTAATGCCTATGATAACTATAAACGCGATGATATTCATATAGATAGTTTTAAGATCGTTCCTGAAAATGCGGAATATCTTTCCCATTATTCTTCCTCCTTTTTTTCAGTTTCCTGTGTTTCTGCCTCGTCCTCACTCTGTGGCGACTCTTCAAAATGGAGCATGCGGTAATACATGTCGTACATATAGTCTGCTCTGAGCATAAGTGCAACACAGAACAATATTGTTACTATCCACAGAATAAGGAACAGCACTTTAAACTCCAGACTGAATATCAGGGCAAGAAACACCAGTGCGGAACAAATAATAAAGATCGTTCCGTATTTACGGTAGCTAAGCCTTTTTCTTTCATACTCCATGAGTTTTTCGCTGACCATCAGAAAGGTGCGGTGCTCTATCTCGCTCTGTGAAAGCCTGGAACTGCTTTTCTGAGCGTTTTCATCCTGTTCGTGCTCAATTTCCTCCGCGGGCATTTTATCATTTTCGTTATTATCAGACAATCCGATCACTTCCTTTTCTGTTATCCGTTTTATAATGATATTTTTAAGAGCACAACGATATTATAAAAAAATTGCAGGGAGTTGTCAAACAAAATAAGACAAATCCCTGCATTTATATAACACCAAAACGCTAAATTAAGCAGGCTTCTCACTTTCTTTTGAATTTAAGCTCCTGCATGCCAAGGTCACAGACCATTATATATGCGCGTATTTCATCACCGAAGCACAGCATCTCACTGTAATAGCCCATGCCTTTGACAGCAGGGTCACGGTTGATTATGGCAAAGCTCTCACCGCGTGAGCTGCAGCCGTTATTGACTGCCGCCCTTACTACAAAGCTGTCCGCTCCGATAGTCAGCCTGTTGCCCTCGATAGTAAACATACCGCTGCCGCGTCCCTGCATTACCCAGCTTCCCTGTATGGTATCCAGAAGCTCGTCTTTGATGGTGACATTTCCGTATCTTGAATTTTCCGTCCTTGTAAGAGTTTCCTCCGACAGCCCCGAAATATCAAAGTTTTTTACGAAGCGAAGCTGTCCGTTGTTATATATCAGGCGCTCTACGGTTGCATAGCTTTCGCTGTACCCCGGATTTTTCAGCCCTCTGTCATTCAGCAGCAGCTCTGTGCCGCCATCTGCGGAACCGCATATTTCAAAGGTCGTGCTGAGCACAACGGCGCTCATCCACAGAACGGTTATTCTGTTTTCGTTTATCTCTATCCTTGTTCCGTTAACTCCCCGCTGCTCCCAGTTGCCTTTCAGCTCCGTTTTATCGACCATAACACTCACCCCTTTACGGATATTATGCCTCTCTCACTTTATCGGAATAAGCGCAGTGATCTCGTCCCTCATGCGGATAGCCTCGCGCCTTGCAGCCTGAGCAAAATCCTTCGGGTCAAGACCCTCTTCCTTTTTCCAAGCGCACATAATTCCTCTTGAGGAATTGATGACCGCACCGAGACCGTTCTCGTCAAAAGCAGGAGCAACGTCCTTTGCACCGCCGCCCTGAGCACCGTATCCGGGCACTAAAAAGAAGGTGTGCGGCAGAGCCTTCCTCAGCTCGCCAAGCTGTTCGGGATAGGTAGCGCCCACTACTGCGCCTACGCCCGAATAGCCGTACTTGCCCGTAAGCTCCTCGCCCCATTTTTCGCACATGTTGCCCATAGTGCGGTAGATAGTCAGACCGTCGTCAAGCTTTCTGTCCTGCAGCTCGCCGGACGACGGGTTAGATGTCTTTACCAGAACAAACAGACCCTTGTCCTTCTCCTTGCACACGTTGAGAACAGGCTTTACACCGTCGGTACCAAGATAAGCGTTTACCGTAAGTGCATCAGCGCCAAAGGGCTCAGTTGTTTCGCCCATTACCTCTACGCAGCCGAGATGAGCCTTTGCATAGGCCTCCATAGTGGTGCCGATGTCATTTCTTTTGCCGTCGGTTATAACGAACATGCCCTTGCTTTTTGCATATTCGATAGTTTTTGCCAGAGTCCTGACACCCTGCCAGCCATACATTTCATAATAGGCAGCCTGGGGCTTTACAGCAGGAACAATGTCGCACAGAGCGTCGATAAGCTCCTTGTTGAACATAAAAAGAGCCTCGGCAGCGCCCTCAAGAGTAACACCGTATTTGGCAAAGGCCTCTTCCTTTATATATCCGGGAATAAAATCCAGCTTCGGGTCAAGACCTGCGACTGTGGGGTTCTTTGTTCTTCTGATTCCTTCAATGAGTCTGTCAAATGACATAGCACATTCCTCCGTTTTATAATTATATATTAAATCTCCGAATACACTATTCTTCCTCTGCTTACAGTGAGTTTCACCTTCGCATTCAGGGTCAGTCCTTTGAATGGAGTATTCTTTGAACGTCCGTGAAGCCTTTCAGGGTCAACTGTCCAGCTTTCCTTTTTGTACAGCATCAGGTCGGCTGTTTCACCCTCCGAAAGAGTACCTCCGCTGACTCTGAGTATCCTTGCGGGCTGCACCGACATCTTCATAATAAGCTCGGCTTCACTCAGATGTCCTCCGTCCACCAACACGGTATAAGAGGCTGCAAAAGAGGTCTCCATGCCGATAGAGCCGTTGGGCGCAGCTTCAAAATCCGACTTTTCCTTTGGAGTATGCGGTGCATGGTCGGTAGCGATAGCGTCAATTGTGCCGTCCTTCAGTCCTTCTATCATGGCCATCCTGTCCTCCTCAGTGCGCAGCGGAGGATTCATGCGGTAATCCGCATCTCGCCTGAGAAGCTCCTTTTCGGTCAGCATAAGGTAATGCGGCGCTGTTTCGGCAGTCACCCTTACTCCTCTTTTTTTGGCGTCGCGTATCATTGCCGCAGAGGTGCGGGTGCTGACATGACAGATATGCACCGGCAGACCATAGGCTTCCGCAAGAGCTATCTCTCTCGCTGTGCCGGCGTCCTCTGCCGCTGCGGGCATGCCCTTTACTCCGAGAGCTTCTGAAACGCTGCCCTCATTCACCTTGCCGCCTGCCAAAAAAGGATCCTCGCAGTGTGCGGTAACGGGTATATTTATGTCATCACGGGCAGCAAGCTTCATGGCAGCCACCATAACGGATGTGTCTATGACAGGTCTTCCGTCATCCGATAGCGCGGATATGCCCGCCCTGTGAAGCGCCTCGATATCCGTAGCCTCATATCCTCCGAGACTCTTTGTTATGCTGCCGACAACGTGCACTGTAGCGTCTGCGTCCTTTGCTTTTTCAAGGATATATCTGACAGTTTCCGGGGTATCTACAGTGGGAATGGTGTTCGGCATGGCAAGAAGCTGTGTAACGCCGCCGGCTGCCGCCGCTTTGCAGCCCGATATAACATCCTCTTTTTCGGTCTGTCCGGGATCTCTCAGGTGAACGTGGAGATCAATCAATCCGGGTGCCGCTGTAAGTCCCTCGCCGTTTATCACGGCGGTGTCCTCCTCGGGTTCAAACTGTCCGGAAAACACCCCGTTCTTTATAAATACATCTCCGGTCCTGTCAACCCCGTTTGCCGGATCAAGTATACGCACATTTTTTATGATAATACTGCTCATTCCTGCTCTGTCCTCCTTTCACAAATCTCCTGTCATAGTCGGCTGTTATTCCTCGTCCTCCGGAATATCGGATGAGAAAAGCTTGCCAAAAGACTTGCGGAAGCGCTGTCCAATGGATTCGCCGCTCTTTTTCTTGTGATCCTTGATGACCACTTCCTGATCGTTATTGGTATTTGCAAACGGGTCCTCACTCTGATCATAACCGGTATAGAACTCGATCAGACCGTCGTCTTCGGTTTCCGGCTTTTCGGTTGTCCAGACACGCTTTGCAGGCTTGCTCTTTTCTTCTTCGGGAGCCTGCTCCGGCTCAGAGCTTTCCTGTACTTTCTCCTGCTGAGGTTCGCTGTTTTTAATGGGTTTTGGTATCTCCACAAAGGGCTGCGGAACGTCTGAAGCGCTGAATCTCTGGGCATAAACGTGGTTTCTGGGCATGGACTTCTTCATCTGCTCATATTCCTTGTTGTAGTCCTCTGCGCTTACGCTTTCAAGTCTGGGGATGTTTGTGAACACCGACT
>JAFTCS010000247.1 GCA_017454565.1 Clostridia bacterium | reverse complement strand
TTCAGGCAAATTTACACCCCGCCGAGCAGGCGGGCAGAACGCACCCATTGGGTGATGATCAAAGTATCAAACTTTTGATCGTAAAGCTCTGTTTTTCCTGATTTCAGCTATTTTTGCTATTTGAGTTTCACGGATTCAGGTGATAGTTTATAAACAGAACTGCTACCGGTGGAAGTTGATTTCACCGGCATTTTTTATTGTACCGTAAAACGGACACCTGTGAGGCGGTAAAGTCTTTTCAAATTCTGATTATGTGATATAATATATCCGATACCTGAGAGTGGAGAGCAAAAATCATGTACTGTATCAGTTATGTAAAGAGGAGATTGGAAATATGCTTAGGATAATCGCAGGAAGAAGCGGCAGCGGAAAGAGCGAGATCATCCATCGGGAGATCTGCAGCCGTGCGGGCAGTGAGGATATCGTTCTTATTGTACCCGAGCAAAGTACCTTTCAGTGTGAAAAAAGAATGCTTGACGATCTGGGAGCAAAGAGAGCGGCAGCCGTTTCGGTGAAAAGCTTCAAAAGACTTTATGATACAGTCTGCGAGCTGTACGGCGGAGCTGACGGAAAGCATATTGACGAGGGAGTGCGCACGGTTTTGGTGAGCGTTGCCGCCGAAAGCGTAAGCGACAGGCTGGTAATGTACGGCAGCAGATGCAGGCGCAGCGATTTTGCCGAACTTATGTCACAGGCCGTGAACGAGTTCAAGATGTGTGCGATCAGTCCGGCACAGCTTCAGGAAGCCGCCGAAAAAACTGACAACGAGCGTCTCAGAATGAAGCTCAGTGAGAGTGCGGCGATCTATGAGGCCTACAATTCACTGCTTAGCGGCACATATATCGACCCGGACGATGATCTTACACGTCTTGAGGAAATGCTTACGGAGCATCCCTATTTTGAGGGCAAGGCGGTGTATATCGACTCGTTCAACGGTTTTTCCGGTCAGGAACAGAGGATAATAAGACTGATACTTGAACAGGCGGATGAAGTGGTCGCTGCTGTATGCTGTGACGAAAGCACCTCTGCGACGGTTGACGAGACGTTTTTCCGTGAGCCGGATATGACCCTGCGCAGGCTTGTGTCTATGGCTGAAGAATGCGGCGCCGGGGTCAAGGAGATACGCAGGCTTACAGGCTGTCCAAGGTACAAAAGTCCTTCTATAGCCGCAGTTGAGGAGTCTTTGTTCCGTTTTGACGGAGACCCATATTACACTGACGATGACGCCGTACAGATATACGAAGCCGATGATGAATATGACGAGGTGCGGCAGGCTGCCCGTTCGGTGTGCGCACTGGTGCGTGACGAGGGCTATGCCTACAATGACATTACCGTTATCTTCCGCGACCCGGAAACCTATATGAATATCATTGCTTCCGAGTTCCCGAAGTATGATATTCCGTTTTTTATGTCACGTTCGCAGCCATTGGAGGAAAAGGCTCTCATCCGGCTTATAATTTCCGCTTTTGAGATCATTCATTCCTCGTTCAACACCGAGAATATAATGACATTTCTCAAGACCGATCTTACCTCCCTGAGTGCGGAGCAGGTCTGCAAGCTTGAAAACTATGCCTATCTCTGGGATGTAAGGGGCATCCGATGGAAGCAGCCCTTTACAATGAACCCTGACGGCAATGCCGAAACCCTTGACAAAAAGGAGCTTGACTACATCGAGGGTCTGCGAAAGAAGGCTATAGACCCCCTTGCCGCATTTGCTGAAAAGCTTGCGTCTGCCGAAAACGGTGCGGATATATCAAGAGCGATGTTTGAGCTTCTGTGCATGGAGGGCACAGCCGGAAAGCTGAAACAGCTTGCACGATCTTTTTCGGCGCCTGATGAGCTGCACCGCAAGGAGACTGAGGCAAGGATCTGGGACATCACCATGAATATCCTCGATAAAATGTACAGTGTTTTGCAGAATACACACCTTGACAGCAGAAGATACCTTGAACTGCTGAAACTGATGATCCGTAAGAATCCTATCTCCGACATTCCGCAGACTCTTGACCATGTTGTTATCGGAACTGCCGGAAATATCCGTACACTTTCACAGAGAGCAGTTTTTGTGCTTGGCGCTCTTGAGGGTGTTTTTCCGGCTATTCCTGTCTCCTCCGGGCTTTTCAGCGACAGTGAGAGGAACAGTCTTTTGGGAATGGAACTGCCGCTTTATGATTCCACCTTCGGAATGGCTCTGAAAGAGAAATTCAACGCTTATGCTGCTCTTGCCCTGCCATCGGAAAGGCTTTTCATCAGCCGTTATCTGACCGACCTGAAAGGCACCCACTGCGAAGAGTCGGTCATAATAAAGGAGGTCAGGGCAATTCTTCCTGATGTAAAGATAAGACGGCGCTATGAGATTTCTCCGGAAGAGCTTTTCTGCACCGAGGCTCAGTCATTTGAAGAATGTGCTGCTCTCTGGCGCGAAAACACTCCCGTTTCGGCGTCTCTCAAAAAGCATTTCAGCGAATCCGGGGAATATTCCGGAAGGCTTTCAGCAATTGAACGGCTGGTCAATGATGAACCGTATCATATTTCTTCGAGAGAGAGAGCAAGAAAGCTTTTTGGCGAAAAAATGACCCTTTCGGCATCTCAGGTGGAAAGCTACTATCAGTGTCCGTTTTACTACTTCTGCAAGTACGGCATTAAGGCTTACCCAAGGAAAAAGGCCGATATGAACTCTGCGACCTACGGCAGTGCAGTGCATTTTATACTGGAAAATATTTTCTCAAAGGAAAACATGAAAGATCTGCAGCAGTTGGATAATGCAGGCCGTCTCAGGGTCATACGCAAATATATTGACGCTTACATTGAGACCATCGGCGGCAAGACCGACAGGACAAACCGCTTTCTTGTCCAGTTTGATCTGATAGAGAAGAACATGCTGGTGCTTTTGGGGCACCTTATTGATGAGTTCCGTGTATGCAGCTTCACACCGACTGATTTCGAGCTGGAGATAGGCAGTGACGATCAGATCCCCAAATATGAGCTGAAGCTTCCCGAAGGCGAGACGATAAACATAGTCGGCAAGGTTGACAGGGTAGATACCTTTGTAAACGGCGGCAGCAAGTATATAAGGATAATCGACTACAAAACCGGTACCAAGAGCTTTCAGCTTTCGGATATTCTTTATGGTCTCAACCTGCAAATGCTGCTCTATCTTTCCATTATAGAGAAGAACGGCGGAAAGCACTTCTCGGACGCCGAAAAATACAGTCTGACTCCTGCCGGAATACTTTACATGCCTGCTACACCTGAGTCAAAGACAGGCAAGTACGATTCAAAGGACATCCACGAAAGTGTGCTGAAAGAGCAGAAAAGTTCATTCCGCATGAACGGCCTGCTCATAAACGACCCGGAGATACTTGCGGCTATGGAAAGCGACGGCAAGGGTGTGTTTATCCCTGCAAAGCTTGACGAGGACGGCAAGCCGGTCAAGTCGGATAAGTACCTCGCTTCACTTGAGGCATACGGAAAAATTTTCCGCTATGTAGATAAAAAGCTTAAGGACATGGCCGAGTCTCTTTACAAGGGCGATGTCGTGCGCGACCCGATAAAGAGCAAGTCCTCGGATGCCTGTAAGTACTGTGATTACAAGACCGTATGCGGCTTTGAAAAGGGCAAGAGCTTCCGCAAAATGACCCGGCTTGGTCATGCTGCGGCTATTGAAGCTATCACCGCGGAAGAAAAGGAGGAAGGCAATAATGAGTGAAATGACGTTTACGCCTGCACAGCAGGATGCTATTGACGCTTTTGGCGGCTCGGTGATAGTCTCGGCTGCCGCAGGTTCGGGAAAAACAAGAGTGCTTGTGCAGCGCGTTATCAGTCTGCTGACCGACCCCGACAGACCCATAGACGCCGACCGTCTGCTTATAGTTACGTTCACCAGAGCCGCCGCCGATGAAATGCGCGGCAGAATAGCTGACGCCATTGAAAAGAAGCTTTTTTACGAGCCTAACAATTCACTTCTGCGCAGACAGCAGGTGCTCATTGCAAATGCGGATATCTGCACCATTCACAGCTTTTGCAGCAGGATAATAAGGGAGAATTTCTATCTTTTGGATATTGACCAGGATTTCCGCATTGCCACAGAGGGCGAGTCTTCAATACTTCGCCACAGGCTGCTTTCGCAGATGATCGAGGAACGGCTTGCATCAAGGGAAGAGGGCTTTCTCTCCCTTGCGGAGCTGCTCTCCTCGTCGCGCTCTGACAAGAACATGGAAAAGACTCTTCTTGATGTATACGAAAGTGCAAGCTCCCATCCTTTCCCGGATATGTGGCTTGATACAGTGACCGGATTTTATGACCCGTCCATACCTCTTGAAAACACCCGTTATGCTATGGTAGCCCTCGACAGACTGAATTCGGCAATTGAGGACATGAACTCTATGCTGAGTGAGGCAAGGGACGTCATTGAAAACAATCCTGCCTTTTGCAGCAGCGCCGCTACAGCCGGCATACAGAAGCTCCAGGCGCTTACAAGCTTCCTTTCCGGACTGAAGGAAGCCGCAGAATGTCAGGACTGGGACATGATCTCAGCCTGCGTCAACGGTTTCCAGAAAACAAGCTACACCAGACCGCGTTCAAAGAAGTCGGTGACAGTTGAGGAATGCAATATAGTAAAGAACGCATTCGACTTCATCGACAGCACGGTTATGAAGGAGCTTACGCCCATTTTCGGTATTGACAGAGACTCTTACCGTGAGTCTACAGGACAGCTTTTTCCGGCAGTGCTTGCCATGTGTTCTCTGCTCAAGGATTTTGACCGGAGATTATTTCAGGAGAAAAAGGAAAGGGGCATACTCGATTTTTCCGACCTTGAACATCTTATGCTCAGGCTGCTTATGGACATCACCGATAACGGACCTGAAAGGTCGGCCTTTGCCCGGACTCTTTCCACGCAGTATGACCAGATAATGGTTGACGAATATCAGGACACCAACGAGACTCAGGAGACTATTTTCCGCTGCCTTTCAAACAACGAGAACAATCTTTTTGTGGTGGGTGACATCAAGCAGAGTATCTACCGTTTCCGTGAAGCCATGCCGGAGATATTCAAGCGCCGGCGCAGCAAAAGTACCCTTTACGACAGAGAATCCCCCTCGTTTCCGGCAAAGATCATCCTTGACCGCAACTTCCGCAGCCGTGAGGGTATTATCGACAGCGTGAACTTCATTTTCCATACTATCATGTCCGAAAAGGTAGGGGAGATAGAATATAACGATGAGGAAAAGCTGACTGCCGGAGCATCCTATCCCGAAACGGACGACACCTCTATGGAGCTTCACCTGATGGATATTGAATCCGGCGACGAGGATGAGGAGGAAGATGACGACGTAGAGGAAAATCTTTACCAGCGTGAAGCCGGATACATTGCTTCTCTCATAAAAGAGAAGATCAGCAGCGGTATGCTCGTAAAGGACGGCGACAGGCAGCGTCCGGTGACCTACGGCGATTTTGCCATACTCACGCGCTTTATCAAGTCGCACGGTCAGGAATATGCCGATGTACTCAACGCCTGCGGAATACCGGCCTACATTGACAAGCCGTACAGCCTGTTCGGGTGCTATGAAGTCAATATCCTGATCTCACTGTTGAAAGCTGTTGACAATCCCTTGCAGGATATTCCCATGCTTGCTCTGCTTGTCAGTCCTGTTTTCGGTTTTACCGCTGATGATCTTGCCGATCTGAAAAGCGGCTATCAGGGGAGAATGCTCTACAACAAGCTGTGCCGCTGTCTGGAGGACGAGTCCGGAGAGAATGCCGGTCTGAAAGCAAAGTGCCTTTATTTCAGCGAGATATATTCAAAGCTGAGAAAGCTTTCTGTAACTGTATCGCCGGGCAGGCTGCTTGATTCATTTTTTGAAATGACAGGCTACACCTCGATAATGAGCGCTGCGCAGAACGGTGCGATAAGGATACGCAATATCTGCAAGCTTGCAGGTTTTATAAACGATTATGAAAATGGCGGGAGAAACAGTCTTTCCGATCTTGTCCGGCACATAAACTATCTTGAAGAGAACGGGACAGAGATCACAGCCGATGACACGGCGCCGGTGAATTCCGTCAGGATAATGACTGTACACCATTCAAAAGGGCTTGAATTCCCGGTCTGCATTCTTGCGGCAATGAATTCCAAGGGCAGCCCTGATACCGAGGAAGTTATCTGCCACGCAGACCTTGGCTTTGGCATGAAAAAGCTTGACCGCAGCGATCTGACCAGATACAACACCCTGCAGCGAAACGTGATAACGGCTTTCAGGAGCGGCGAGGAGATAAGCGAGGCTATGCGCGTGTTTTATGTTGCGCTTACCCGCGCGAAGGAAAAGCTGATAGCCGTAGTTTCTTATCCTAAGCTGTCAAAAGACAGTGTGAGCAATAAGCTCAAAGCATTATCATCGGCAATAAATATCCATGACGGCAGGATATCACCGATCACAGTCGGGTCCACATCCTCACTTGCCGACTGGATGATAATGTGCGCCCTTGTTCACCCGGATATGGCTGCACTTCGTCAGGACGCCGGCAGGAGTGAACTGCTGACCATACCCACGGCTTCCCGATGGGAATATCACAGGATAACCGAAATTCCCTCTGAAGAAGTGACAGACCGGGATGATTTGTCATCCGCAGAGTACGATGCAGAGCTGCGCAGCCTTTTAGAACGCAGAGCTGGATATGAATACAGGTACAGGCAGCGCACAGGTATACTTTCCAAGGTATCTGCTTCGACGCTTGTTCACAATGACATGCTTGATTATCATATAGCCGTGTCGCGTCCGGCGTTTATGCAGGAGGATAAGCTTACCGGTGCCGAAAGAGGAACGGCGGTCCATGCTTTTCTGCAGCATGCTGAGCTTGTTGGTCTTGAGAATGACCCTCAGGCGGAGCTTGAACGTCTGAAAAATGAAGGCTTTCTTACAGCACAGCAGGCGGCAGCCGTTAGCAAACGTGATATTGACGGCTTTCTGTCAAGCGGTATATACAGCAGTATGAAAGGAAGCGTCAGACTGCTGCGCGAGCACCGTTTTACTGTGAACATCCCGGCTTCGGATATCGACCCGGAGTATCCCGCAGAAGAAAACGTGATACTTCAGGGAGCAATTGACTGCATGATCTTTGACCCTGACGGGATAATCATAGTTGATTACAAAACAGACAGAGTAAAGTCCGTGTCAGAGCTGAAGGACCGCTATGCGCGGCAGCTTCAGCTTTATAAGAAGGCGGCCGACCAGCTCTTTGACATTCCCGTGAAGAAGTGCTGCATCTACTCCATTCACCTCGCGGAAGAAACGGATATTCCACTTGAATAAGGTCATAAGCGTCCTTCCTGGATCATACAATGAAACATCATGTACAGCGGCAATGCTTACATAAGCGAAAGCAGCGCTGTTCTTATCGGGCATTTTGTAATGATTCAAGGAGGAATAACCATGGATATTCTCTCTGCCTTTGCGGCAGCGGTATCTCTTGCGGCGGATGCAATGGCTGTGTCGGTGTGCTGCGGCCTTAAAAGCAGCACAAATTATAAAAAAACCGCACTGATAACCGCCTTTATGTTCGCTGCTTTCCAGATGCTCATGCCGGTTCTCGGGTGGAGTATAGGAAGAGTGGGCAGCGGTGCTCTCGGCGGAGGTCAGCGCATTGCGGCCTTTCTTATCCTACTGCTGCTTGGCGTAAAAATGCTCTTTGATGCCCGCAAGGATCAGACCACCGGCATTTCGGTCATCACAATAAAAGAGCTTTTCCTGTTCTCCGTCGCCACCAGCATAGACGCGCTTGCTCTCGGAGCGGTCTTGCCGGTGGCCATAGGTGCAGACACTCCGGCTCGTCTTGCCGCTTCGGTGATAATGATAGGCGCAGTGACATTTATTCTGTCATACGGCGGTTTTCATTTTGGCAGAAGCTTCCGCCGTTTCCGTCCGTCACATGCAGAGATAATAGGGGGAATAATTCTGATAATACTCGGAATAAAGGTAATTATTGTGTGATTTTCCGACATGTATCCCTTTGATCTTGATTATTTTTTCAAAAAGGTTACAAATCCGATAAATTTATGAATATTAAATAAATTTATTGATTTTTTGTCTGTTAATATGTTATAATCAAGTCAAAAGGGAAGAGGTGCATGAAAATGAATGATGAAAACACCGCAAAGCATTCCGAGTTTTCCGAAAACAGCAAGGAAAAGCTTTCCTTGGAGGAGCAGGTCGAAATATTGCAGAAGAAGCTTGAACAGGCTGAGATAACAGCCACCGATAAAAGCATTGCTCTGATTGAAATGACCGCAGGAAGAAACGCTCTTTACCATTCGCTGCAGGAGACACAGATGCGTCTTGCTGAGGTCACAGGTCAGTACGAAAATGACGTTGAGGCATATAAAAAGGAAATGGATCTGTGCATGAAGGAAAAGCGTCAGCTTCAGGAGCAGTATGATTCTGTTGTTATCAAGGCAAAAAGGTATGACGAGCTTCAGGAGAGCATTATCAAGATAAAGATGAAGGCTGAGATGCAGGCTCACGAAATGATCGACGACGCTCAGGAGAAGACTATGGACGCCGTAAACCTTATAGATAATATTGAAAAGAAATGCGTCTTTTCCGTGAGGATCTTACTTTCCTGCGGCGTGACATAAAGATTGGCACCCTGACTCTTGATGACAGGCTCCAGAATGTTGACATACGCTTGACGAAGAATCTTGAAAAGCTGCTGAAAATCAGGGAGACCTTCTACGTTACAAATTCTCTGCCTATGGACGAGCCTTCTGTGGCTGCAGGGAATGTGCCGTACATATACTATCCCGATGTGATAAATCCTCCTGTCAATGACAATAAGAACGATGACGATGATCTGTGATATGTAAATTCCATAAAGCCTGATCCGGGTCGGTGAAACAGTATTTCATCGGCCTTTGTTATTTGTGGAGAAGCTTTTCTTATGTATAGTCTTACGCCTCGCCTCATACAATATACGGAGGTGAGGATATGGAAAAATTACGGGTCTATCTGATATGCTCGGTGTCGCTGCTTTGCCTGTTTTTGTTCGGTGGACTGCTTTATACGGCGTTCAGTGAACCGCAGTACGTTACAACCGCGGCAAAGGCTGAGGAAAAGCTTCCGACTATCGTTATAGATGCAGGTCACGGAGGAGAGGACGGCGGCGCGGGCGCAAACGGTGTACTTGAAAAGGATGTGAACCTTGCGATTGCTTTGCGCCTGAGAGATATGCTCACTGCCGGCGGCTACAGTGTGGTTATGACCAGGGACAGCGATGTTTCCATATATGACAGCAGTGCGTCTACCACAAGAGAAAAGAAGGTCTCTGACCTGAACAACAGGGTTAAGATCATAAACAGCAGCAGTGATAACATTCTTGTCAGCATACACCAGAATAAGTTTGAGCAGAGCAAATACAGCGGCGCACAGATTTTCTACTCACAGAACGATCCTGAAAGCTTCCGTCTTGCCGAGGAGATCAGGCGTTCGGTGACGGGGATGCTCCAGCCCGAAAACAAAAGAGAGCTTAAACCGGCTGAAAAGAGTATATTTATACTTACCAAGGCGGAGGTGCCGGCTGTCATTGTGGAATGCGGCTTTCTGTCGAACGAGGAGGAGGCTGCAAAGCTCTCTGACGAAGAATACCAGAAACAAATGGCCTTTGCCGTTTTCTGCGGCATTGAAGGATACAACAAAAACAACAAGGGATGATGAAATTGGCAGGCTCAAAGCTGAAAAGTCTTTATATATGCTCAGAATGCGGGTACGAATGTGCCAAATGGTACGGCAAGTGCCCGTCGTGCGGTGAGTGGAACACTCTGAATGAAGAGATCAGGGAGAGTGTAAAAAGCTCCTCAGCACTGAATATTCAAAGAAAAAGACCGTCCTCGGTGCCTGTACAGATAACCGAGATAACCACAGAGGATGAGCAGCGCTACTTTACAGGTCTTAAAGAGCTGGACAGAGTTCTCGGAGGGGGTATAGTAAAAGGCTCGCTTGTTTTGCTGGGCGGCGACCCCGGTATAGGAAAGTCTACAATACTGATGCAGGTGTGCAGTCATTTGGGAAAGATACTCAAAATACTCTATATTTCCGGAGAGGAATCCAGACGGCAGATAAAGCTGCGCGCTGAAAGGCTCGGGGTGAACTGCAGCAACCTTTATGTAATGACCGAGACGGATATTGAGGTGATCGCCGATCAGATACAGACACAGCAGCCTGATCTTGTGATGATCGACTCAATACAGACCATGAATTTCAAGGAGCTGAGTTCATCTCCGGGCAGTGTTACACAGGTCAGGGAGTGCACGAATATTCTCATGCGCACGTCGAAGTCCCTTGACATTCCATGTATAGTGGTTGGGCATGTCAACAAGGACGGTGCCATTGCAGGCCCGAAGGTACTTGAGCACATTGTGGATGCGGTTCTCTATTTTGAGGGCGACAAGCAGATGTCATACAGGATACTCAGGGCAGTGAAGAACCGCTACGGCTCCACAAACGAGATAGGTGTTTTCCAGATGAACGATACAGGCCTGAGCGAGGTGGAAAATCCCTCAATGATGCTGCTTTCCGGCAGACCCAAAAACGTTTCCGGAACCTGTGTTGCCTGCACCATGGAAGGCAGCCGTCCGATACTTGCCGAAATACAGGGTCTCGTGACAAATTCCGGCTATGGAAACGCAAGGAGAATGTCCACAGGCTTCGACTATAACCGTATGTCCATGCTCCTTGCAGTGCTCGAAAAGCGCTGCGGCTACTTCTTTTCAAGCATGGATGCCTACGTCAATGTAATAGGCGGTCTGCGGCTGGACGAACCCGCCACAGACCTTGCTCTTGCTCTGGCACTTGTCAGCAGCCTGAAAGATATTGTCGTTTCCGAGGATCTCATTGCTTTCGGTGAGGTCGGTCTGACAGGCGAGATCAGAAGTGTGAATAATGCCTCTCTCCGTGTTACCGAAGCTGCTCGTCTTGGTTTCAGACGCTGCATTATGCCGTATCATAATCTGAAAGCGCTGAATCTGCCAAAGGACTGCGATATAGAGGTTATCGCCGTCCGTACTATCAGAGATGCGGTCGATGCTCTGGGCGGTTGACGATCTGCATGGGTGTTTCCGGCCTTACACGGTGGATACATCCGCGTCCGTCAATGTTGGTTACTTCTGATGCGGAGCTGAGGGTGCACATGCCTTCAGCCTGATGGATACACCTTTCGCTGCATGGTATCAGTGTCATACTATCACTCTTTTCGTTTTTGCTATATAGTATGAGCCAAAGGCGGATATTTTATTCAGAGACTACTTTTCACATAAAAAGGAGGGTCGTTATGGTTCGTCCTGTAAACAGAGATATCACCATATTGTCCCGCAGGTCGCAGCCTGCATCAAAAGAAGATCTTGCCGTTGCCCGTGATCTGCTCGATACGCTTAAAGCTAACGCCGACGGCTGCGTCGGCATGGCTGCAAACATGATTGGCGTAAACAAGCGCATAATAGCCGTTTTTGCGGGTCCGGTACCGGTGGTGATGATAAACCCGATCGTGCGTTCGCACTCTGCCGAAAGCTATGAAACAGAGGAGGGCTGCTTATCCCTTGACGGCGTGAGAAAGACTACCCGCTACAAAAGTGTTGAGATAGAGTACGCCGACATGATGATGAAAAAGCACCGCAATACATACACCGGTTTTACAGCTCAGATAATCCAGCACGAAATGGATCACTGCAACGGGATAATAATATAGACTCAGGTGTTGATTATCCCGTTAAGTCCTTTGAAGCTTATTATGGTGATCATCTCGGATATTTCCTCGATAGAGCGTTTCCTGTCTGAGTTGAACCAGCTTTGAAAAACAGCCATCATACCGCAAAGCATAAATGTCAGGGCAGTTTCCGCCGTGGTCTCGTCAATTCCTGTCTGCGAGATCATGGCGGCTTTTGTTTTTTCTTTCAGCAGAGTGACTATCTTGTTTATCATGTTGGTGTTGCCGTTCATTGTGAAAAAGTGGCAGTAAAAATCCATGTCGGTATTTATGATAGAGGTGAGCTTTTCAAATATTGTGTAGGGATTCTCTAACTCATCACGATAATTGATCTCGCCTAAAACCGAGCTGAATGAATCCACAATATCATTTTCGATCTCGTCAATGACCTTGTGTATGCCCGGATAATAGTTGTAAAAGGTCTTTCGGTTTATATCGGCTAACTCGGCGATATCGCTTACGGTAATATCGTTTATGTCCTTGCAGGAAAGCAGCTTTGCAAAGGCATTGCGTATGGCTTTACGGGTCTTTATCACGCGTCTGTCGGTGGATGGTGCTTTATTCATACAGTTCACCTCATATAACAAAATCTACAAAAATCGACAATTTTGTTGCAAATACCTCATAATACGCTATTGTGTGGTATTTGCTGCATTTATATAAAAATATGACCGTTGGCAGGTCTTTTTTTTTATATTATAATGAAACTGTCAGAGAAAATCAACAGGTGTGTATTATTTTTTGCGTTTATGAATTGATTTATCAGCGACAAGTGAGGTGATCTCAGTGAAAATCCTTCTTTTTAATGACAAGTCCTCGAAAAAACTCAGATACGTTTCCGACGCGGTAGTAATTGCCGCCCTTGAAAAACATGTGAGCTGCGAGTCACTTGACGTCTCCGACCTGAGACTTGAAACCGGCAAAATGAACCCCGATGAATACCTGAAGAGACTTTCTGCATGTATCCGGGAGGAGGGTGCGGATGCTGTTATCTGCACGAGCCTTAAAGGGCTGAGACTTGTCTGCAAAGCTAAAAGGCGGGAGGATTTACAGATACTTACCTGCATTATCATCAGCGACTATTCCAGCCTGCCTGCGTCGTATGATACACAAGCCGACTGCATTTTTGTGCCCCATGAAGAGATAAGGTCAAGGCTCATCAAAGACGGCATTGAAAGCCGGCGCATCTTCGTAACGGGCATACCGGTGAAAAAGAGCTTCCGCGAGCGTATAGGCAAGGCGGCGGCAAGGAATTATCTTGTCATCCCAAAGAACAAGAGGGTCTATCTGCTCATTCCTGACGGTCTTGAACTGAATGACATTATCAGGCTATGCGAAGAGCTTTCCTGTACGGAGAAAGAGGAATATCTTCTGTACATTCCTACTCCAAGGTGCAGCGTTATCCGTGACAGACTGATGGAATATGCTGCGGGAAGCAGTACCGTGAGAATAATCACATATACGCGCCAGCTGAATCTTTATATAGAAAGCGCCGACGCTATGCTTCTTAAACCCGATTCCCTCACCAGTACGGAAGCCGCCGTTTCAGGTGTGCCTATCGTCCACCTGTTTCTCAACACCGACAACAAGAACGGCAGCAGCGATTTCTTTGCAAACCACGAGATGGCTGTAATTGGCAGGAATATCTGCGACACAGTGAAGAAGGCCAAGTGCTTTGCAGAACAGAAAGCTATGGCTGCCAGAGTAATACAGATGCAGTACAGGAACATCTGCGCAGACTCGGCTGACAAAATAATAGAAATAATAATGAAAATGCGTCCAAAAGCAGCGGACCTGAAATAAACGAGGTAATGTTCTATGAATACAAAAACAATGGACGGCATTATGTTTGCCAATATGATAAGGGGCGGTGCGGCCACGCTTTCCGCCAACAGGCAGCTTGTCAATGACCTGAACGTCTTTCCTATTCCTGACGGCGATACAGGCGACAACATGTTCATGACCATAGATTCCGGAGTTGCCGCCCTGTGCAATGACGAATACCCGTCACTTTCTACCAGTGCGTCAATTGCCGCTCAGGGCATGCTCCTTGGTGCAAGGGGCAACTCAGGGGTGATACTCTCCCGTATATTTGCCGGAATATCAAGGGGGCTTGAGGGAGTCGAGCAGGCTGATGTAACTGTGCTTGACAAGGCATTTGAGACAGGTATAAGCGAGGCTTACAGTGCAGTTTCAACACCTGTAGAGGGTACTATACTTACGGTGTACAAGGATGCTGTGCGCTTTGCAGGTTCAAATATAAAGCGTGACAGCTCAATTGAAAGCTACTTCGATAATTTCCTCTCGGAGCTTCGCCGCTCACTTGAAAGGACACCCGAACTGCTTGATGTTCTGCGCAGAGCAGGCGTTGTTGACAGCGGAGGAGCAGGCTTCATATACATTGCCGAAGGTATGCAGAGTGCTCTGAAAGGCGAGGCGTTTGAACAGGCAGGCTCAGGCTATATTAAGCAGGGTCAGGTGGATTTTTCCGCATTTGACGAAAACAGTGTTCTTGAATACGGCTACTGCACTGAGTTTCTCCTCAGGCTGCAAAAAGCCAAGACAGACCCGGAAAGCTTTGATCTTGATGTCTTCCGCAGCTATCTGAACAGTGTGGGCGATTCAGTGGTCGTGTTCCGTGAGGGCTCTATTGTAAAGGCTCACGTTCACACAATGAAGCCCGGAGATATCCTTAACTACTGCCAGAGCTTCGGAGAATTTCTCACCACCAAGATAGAGAACATGTCCTTGCAGCACAATGAATCCACAGGCATGAAGAAGCTGGGCAACCGCACCGAAAATCCACATAAGGCTTACGGAATTGTAAGTGTTGCGGCAGGCAGCGGGATCAAGGAGGTATTTACCTCTCTCGGCTGCGATGTGGTCGTTGACGGCGGCCAGAGCATGAATCCCTCTGCCGAGGATCTCATTTCCGCTTTCCGCAGGATAAACGCAGATAAGATACTTGTCTATCCCAACAACGGAAATATTATACTGACGGCTCAGCAGGCCGGCGCTCTTTACAAGGACGCGGAAATAATCATAATCCCAAGCAAGACCATCGGAGAGGGATATGCCGCTATTTCTATGCTCGAAACCGAAAACAAGACTGTTAAAGAAATACTTGATGAACAGATGGAGATAATCTCCTGTGTCATCACAGGTATTGTTTCCCGCGCAGTAAGAGATACAACTCAGGACGGCATGGAGATCCGCAGGGACGACTACATTGGTTTTGTAAATGACGAGATAAAGACTGTTTCCGATGACAGAAACGGCGCCCTTTTAAAGCTTGCCGACAGCCTTGACGCTGACTTCTGTGGTATTATGATAGTAGTCTGCGGAGAAAGCGTGACCAATGAAGAGGCCGACGCACTATATGAGACCCTTTCAGCCAAATACAAAATGAAGGATGTTATAATGATAGACGGCAGACAGCCTATCTATGATTATATACTTATACTTGAATAATTGACTTTCCCGGAAACTTCCGAAGCACCATTTTTCTTGTCTCTTTTGCGCTTTACTGCGTGTCTCTTGCTTGCAGTACACAAAGTACTGCGGCGTTCGAGACACATTGTCCGGCACAAAATATCCTGCGAAATCCGGCACTTCTCCAGTTTCCGA
>JAFTCS010000246.1 GCA_017454565.1 Clostridia bacterium | reverse complement strand
GTAATCGCGCCCGGGATTCGGGAACGCCGTGACCGGTTTTGATTTATCTTCTGTTCTTTCCCTGAAATTCAGGTAATAGATCTCATTGAACAGAGGATACTCCGTTGTGCTGTTTGGCCAAAGCGGCTGAAGCTGAGGAGAATCCGTGTCCTCGGTGCCTTTCAGAACATGGGCGTATAAATATGTGATCGTATGTCTGCCGGCGTCTACCTGAGGAAAGCCCTTGAGAAGGTACCAGCCGGGGTTTACTTCTTGGAAGATCGTATTTTTATTATCATAGCTTGGTGCCGTCTCGGAACTGTATGCTTCCGCAGTGGCTGCTGCGGCATTCTCGAAATTGAAATTATAATGAGTATTAGCCGCTGGAGTGGGAGCAGTATAATTTGTGTCCGGCTTTGATTTTTCGCCGGTAGCGACAAATTCATATATAGGTATCATGTAGCCATGGGTATTTTCATAAGCGACACTTCCGGAACGCGTGCTGCCGAGACCAAGTTCGTCCTGATAAGCTTTTTCTATAATCAGAGCCTTATCGTCATCATAAGGGACAGTGACTTTCATAAAAACGTAGGTGTCTACTGTTTCCTCTTTATTGGTTATGGTCGGGTTCTTCGGGATAAAGGTGTTCGGAACAGCCTTATCACCGTCTTTCGGGTCCCATTTCGTTTCGGTAAGGACGATATCCACCTTGCCGGCTTCAAACACATTGGTGACCTCGTCGAAAGACGCGAACATCGCAAGGGTAAGCAGTATTACTATTCCAAGAAATAGCAGAACCAGACCCGCTACAAATGCGGGAGAGCGCCTGCGCTTCTTATTATTATCTTTTTCAGCCATAGTGATCGCTCTCCTTTATCCGCAGTTTTATAAAGATTCGGCGTTGATAGAATTTCATCGGAAACTCTTGAGAATATCAGAACCGATATCGCAAAAAAAGCATCACATTCCGATTACATAATAAGTCATATTAATCTAATTACTAATAGTATAATACTTTATACTACCATCTGTCAAGTGATAAATATTTTTGAGCACTTTGCACAAACCACAGTATTCTTATTTGAGCTTTTCATCGGTGTATAACTTGCACAATTATGCTTTATGACATCTCTTTATCTTTTTCGTCACATTTCAAGCTCATATTCCGACAAATAACCGACCGTATTTTTTATTATCTGATTAAAGTGAAAAATATTTTGCAGCAGGATAAAACAGCCGCAGAAAACACAAAAGCCCGCCGGTCATAAACCCGGCAGGCCGCTGCGTTTATTTTACAATTGTACGATCATTCCTGACCGGGAACTACGGGCAGACCCTTGAAGCCCTGCTCAAGATCCTCGTCTGTGGGAATGTAGTCGCTCATCTCGTGGTCGTTGAACTTCTGATAAGCCACCATATCAAAGTAGCCTGTGCCTGTCAGACCGAAGAGGATCGTCTTCTCCTCGCCTGTCTCCTTGCACCTGAGAGCTTCATCAATAGCCACGCGGATAGCATGTGAGCTTTCCGGTGCGGGCAGGATGCCCTCTACTCTTGCGAACTGCTCTGCTGCTGCGAATACTGATGTCTGCTCAACAGCTCTTGCCTCCATAAGACCGTCATGGTAGAGCTGACTGAGTGTGGGCGACATGCCGTGGAAACGGAGACCGCCTGCATGGTTTGCTGAGGGAATGAAGCCCGAACCAAGGGTGTACATCTTTGCCAGAGGGCAGATCATGCCCGTGTCACAGAAGTCATAAGCAAACTTACCTCTTGTGAAGCTGGGGCAGGATGCCGGTTCTACTGCGATAAACTGATAATCCTTTTCTCCGCGGAGCTTCTCGCCCATGAACGGAGAGATAAGTCCGCCCAGATTAGAGCCGCCGCCTGCGCAGCCGATGATAACGTCAGGCTTTACGCCGTACTTGTCAAGAGCCGCTTTTGCTTCAAGACCTATAACGCTCTGGTGGAGCAATACCTGATTCAGCACGGAACCGAGCACATAGCGGTATCCGGGATTGGAGGTTGCGACCTCAACAGCTTCGGAGATAGCACATCCAAGGCTGCCTGTGGTGCCGGGATGTGCTTCGAGTATCTTCCTGCCGACCTCGGTCGTGGTTGAGGGTGAAGGAGTAACGTCTGCACCGTAGGTACGCATTACCTCACGGCGGAAAGGCTTCTGCTCATAGCTTACCTTTACCATGAAAACCTTGCAGTCAAGACCAAGGTACGCACATGCCATTGAAAGTGCTGTTCCCCACTGGCCTGCACCGGTCTCGGTGGTAACGCCCTTCAGACCCTGCTTCTTTGCATAGTAAGCCTGAGCGATAGCCGAATTGAGTTTATGGCTGCCGCTGGTATTGTTGCCCTCGAACTTGTAGTAGATCTTTGCGGGCGTACCGAGAGCCTTCTCAAGGCAGTATGCGCGGACAAGCGGAGACGGACGGTACATTTTGTAGAAGTCCCTGATCTCCTGAGGGATGTCGATATAAGCTGTGGTGTCGTCCAGTTCCTGCTGAACAAGCTCGTCGCAGAATACAACGCCAAGCTCCTCGGCGGTCATGGGCTTGCCTGTTCCTGGGTTGAGCAGCGGAGCGGGCTTGTTCTTCATGTCTGCTCTCACGTTGTACCATTTTTCGGGGATCTCGTTTTCATTAAGGTAAATTTTGTAAGGGATAGCGCTTTCACTCATGGTAAATCTCTCCTTTTATTTTTTATAGATTTGCTTCGGCGTGATATCCGCTCGCCGGATGGGTCTGCCGGAGCTTTTTTTCAAATAAAAAAAACTGCCCCGACAAAAATGCCGGGACAGGAAATTCCTGCGGTGCCACCCTGCTTGACACAGACAACTCTGTGCCCTCTCAACGCGCACGTTTATGCGCCGACCCATGATCACGGCAGGTCAGCCCGTCTTGCATACTCTGCAGGAACAGCCTGCATTTCTGTTCGCCCTCAGAAGTCCATTCAGCAGCAGCCTCTCTGCCGCGATCCCACCATCCGCAGCTCTCTTTGAGAGTTCAACTAAAGCCTACTCACTCTTCCTCAACGGTTTATGTGCATATATTATACCCGAAAATTGCATTTGTCAATACTTAAATAAAATTTTTTCAGCAGTTTCCAAGTTTTAAAAAAGTAAGAGCGCTCATAGATCGAAAGCAGCAAAAGCGAATACATTTTTTGAGGATATATGGTTCGTCTCGAAAGCGGCCAAAAATAATTCATGCCAAATAGTCATGCCGATAACAAAGC
>JAFTCS010000245.1 GCA_017454565.1 Clostridia bacterium | reverse complement strand
CGGATCATAAGTATGTGGGTATCATGGAGTATATCCATGAGGGCATCCACGATTACTTTATCGACAATGAGGGTTATTTCTGCGGCGACACACCCTATACCAATAACCTCAAGTGGGATATTGAGCGCTTCACATTCTTCTGTAAGGCTGCTCTGGCCATTCTGCCCACAGTAGGTTTCCGCCCTGACCTTATCCATTGCCATGACTGGCAGGCTGCACTTGTTCCTGTGTATCTCAGAACTATTTTCAGAGACAACAGCTTCTACTGGGGCATCAAGTCGATGATGACCATTCACAACCTGAAGTTCCAGGGTATCTGGGATATCAAGACCTTCAGACAGTTCACAGGCTTCCCGGAGTATGTATTCTCCACCGAAAACCTTGAATTCAAGAATGACGCCAACATGCTCAAGGGCGGTATCGTATTCTGCGACTATGTTACCACAGTAAGCGATACCTATGCAAACGAGATCCAGATGCCTTACTACGGTGAGGGTCTTGACGGACTTATGCGCCACAAGAACCCCAACCTTTGCGGTATCGTAAACGGCATAGATTATAACGTCTATAATCCGGCTCAGGATATCCAGATATATGAGCACTATACCACCAAGACCTTTGACAAGAAGGTGCTCAACAAGCGCGGTCTGCAGGCTGAGCTTGGTCTGCCGGTGGATGACAACAAGTTTATGATCGGCATTATCTCACGTCTTACCGACCAGAAGGGTCTTGACCTTGTTAATCATGTTATCGAGGCCATTACCGATGAACACACCCAGTTCGTGGTGCTCGGTACAGGCGATCCGAAGTATGAAAACCTGTTCCGTCATTATCAGTGGAAGTATCCGGAGAGAGTTTCCGCAAACATCTATTATTCCGACAACAGAGCACACAAGCTCTATGCTGCTGCCGATGCTATGCTCATGCCCTCACGCTTTGAGCCATGCGGCCTGACACAGCTTATTGCTCTGCGCTACGGCACAGTGCCGATCGTTCGTGAAACAGGCGGTCTTAAAGACACCGTTCAGCCCTACAACTGGTACGAGAACAGCGGCACAGGCTTCTCGTTCACCAACTACAACGCTGACGATATGCTCAGCGCTATAAACTACGCAAAGACCGTATACTTTACCCAGAGAGACCGCTGGAATGAAATAGCTATCCGCGGCATGGAGAAGGACTTCTCATGGGCTAACTCGGCTCACCGTTACGAAGACCTCTACCGCTGGATCATGTCATGGTGGTAATAACCGGAGTTTTCTGTTGTTCTCTTTAACGCAGGATAAATAATAAAAGCCCGGCAGACCGTTTGAAATGGTTTGCCGGGCTTTTTGGTTCGGAGTGTTTGTTTACCCTGCCGGTTGTTCGATAAAGTGTTTCGCTCTCTGCGGAGAGCGACCAGAGGCTCTGCCTCTGGACTCCGCAAGCTTTTGAAAAAGCTTGAGCAAAACTTTTGTGTTGTCGTTTTTGAAAATAACTACTGTGCGCGCCGGCGAGCCGCCGGTGCCGATTTCGCGTTGATAGTTTACTCTGACCAAAACTAAACCCATCGCGGCTGGTATTTTTTCTGTGCGCGAGTGGTGTAGTTTCATTTTGTTTATCAATCCCCGCGAATCGTCCTGTGCGGTCACGCACCGGCAGCTTGCCGCCCGGCGTTACGCTGGGTCAACAAGGGCTACGTTTTCCGGCGACAGGCGTTTTTTCAGTTCGTTTATCATGACCGGGTTCGGGTCTACAAACATGGACGCCGGGGTGCGCCAGAGTTTATGACTGTCTGTGAAATAAATAAACAGAGGGAAGGAGCCGTCAAAGATTTCCGTTATCTGAATGGCTCGCTTATACTCAACACAGTGGTCGTTTGGTACGCGCAGATACAGTCCGGGAGCACGTGTCTTTTTCTTTGACTGTGCGTCCTGAGAATAGTTTGCCTATTCGTTGTCGTCTGATGAACGCAGAGAGCGTGTATCCGCATCGACTTTCTTTGGCGCTGTCATAAGTGTGTTGCAGATCAGCTTTTTCTCCTCGTCCTCACGGCACTGTATAACGCCGCCTATTCGCAGTACAGCACCCTCGCGCAGAATCCCACCGTATTCCGAAAGGGTCTTGGGGAATACGATCATCTCCATTGAGCCGTATTTGTCCTCGATCTGCACAAATGCCATCTGCTGACCGTTTTTAGTGGTCTTTAGCTTGGTGCTGCTTACAATGGCAAAGACGTCTACTTTTTTGTCGTCAGTGTAAACGCTGCTTTCGGTATCGAGAATGTCGTTTATCCTGTCGGCGTGAAGGGTGTTTATCACGCTGTCGTATTCAGAGAGTGGGTGCCCTGTGAGGTAAATTCCGGCGGCATCCTTTTCCATATCCAGAAGCTCGGAGGGTGAAAACTCGTCAACGGCCGGAAGCTTTGGCTCGGCTTTGGTTCCGCTGACCATTCCGAAAAGATCAAGCTGACCGTCAAGTGCGCTGTCCTTTTCTGAGGCTATTGTACTGAGGAAAACATCTGCTGAGAGGATCATTTGTTTACGGTTAGCGCCAAGATCGTCAAGCGCTCCGCAGCGGATGAGACTTTCCAGCGCGCGCTTGTTAAGCTCGCTGCCGTAAAGACGCTTGCAGAAATCGTAGAATGAAGTGAAGCGTCCGTTACGGCGCTCGAGGATGATCTTTTCAATAAGGTTCCTGCCGAGATTTTTCACCGCCAGAAGACCGAAGTTTATCATGTTTCCGTCAACTGTGAAGCCTGCATAGCTGGTGTTTACATGGGGAGGAGTGACCCTTATGCCGTGACGGGTACATTCGTCTGTGTAAACGGCCACCTTGCCGGAATTTCCGAGAACGCTTGTCAGCAGAGCCGCAAAGTAAGCGCATGGATAATGCAGCTTGAGATATGCAGTCTGATAGGAAACAAGGGCATAGCATGCCGCATGGGATTTGTTGAAGGCGTAGGAAGCAAAGCTCTCCATTTCGGAGAAAATGTCCTTTGCAGTTTTTTCGGGAACACCGCGCCTTACACATCCGTCAACGATAATATTTCCGTCGTCATCTTTAAGGCCATATATAAAGACCTTACGTTCCTGCTCCATAACGCTCTTTTTCTTTTTTGACATGGCGCGGCGCACTATATCGGCGCGGCCGAGAGAGTAGCCTGCAAGGCTGCGGAATATCTGCATGACCTGCTCCTGATATACTATGCAGCCGTAGGTGACACGGAGTATCGGTTCGAGCAGAGGATGCTTGTAGGTTATCTTTTCGGGATGGTGCCGGTTTTCTATGTAGCGCGGGATGGATTCCATAGGTCCCGGGCGGTAAAGGGAAAGTACGGCGATGATATCTTCAAGATTCTGCGGACGAAGCTGCATGAGCACGTTTTTCATGCCGTTTGACTCAAACTGGAAAACACCTTCCGTATCACCCGCAGAAAACAGGTCGTATACGGCCTGGTCATTGTCCGGAATGCGGGTTATGTCAAAGTCGGGCTTTTCCCTGCGGATGGTCAGCTCGGCATCGTGTATGACAGTAAGGTTGCGCAGGCCAAGAAAATCCATTTTCAGCAGGCCAAGCTCTTCAAGGGTAGTCATAGTGAACTGGGTCACTACTGAATCGTCATTCTTTGCAAGCGGAACATAATCGCTCACAGGCTTTTCGGTTATTACAACACCTGCCGCATGCATGGTCATGTGGCGTGGCATGCCCTCAAGTGAAGAAGCGGTGTCTATCAGCTTGTGGACAGACTGATCGCTTTCATAAAGCTCTTTCAGCTCGGAAGAGATCGAAAGTGCTTTATGTATTGTCATGTTAAGGTCGCCCGGAATGAGCTTGGCTACCCTGTCGCAAAGTGCATAGGGTAGCCCCATCACTCTGCCGGCGTCACGCACAGCGCCCTTTGCCGCCATAGTACCGAAGGACGCAATCTGAGCCACATGGTCGCTGCCGTATTTGCCGATAACATAGTCGATGACTTCCTGCCGGCGTTCGGTGCAGAAATCTATATCGAAATCGGGCATGCTGACTCTTTCGGGGTTGAGAAATCTTTCAAAGAGCAGATCATACTTGATGGGGTCGATGCCGGTTATGCCGATGCAGTATGCCGCAAGACTTCCGGCGCCCGAACCTCGTCCGGGGCCTACCGGGATATCGTGCTGTTTGGCGTAGCTCACATAGTCGTTGACGATCAGGAAGTAGTCTACAAAGCCCATTTCGTCTATGGTCTTTATCTCGTACTCCATCCTGTCTATAAGAGATGGGTCTGGAGTATAGCCGTATCTGCGGTGGAGACCCTTGTAACATTCCTCACGGAAATATTCGGTGTGATCCTTTCCGTCCGGAACGTCAAAATGTGGCAGCTTTCTCACGCCGAACTCGAAATCCACCTTGCAGCGCTGTGCGATCTTTTCGGTGTTTTCTATGGCTTCCGGATGATCCGGGAAGAGCGAGAGCATCTCTTTTTCGCTCTTGATGTAGAACTCATCGGAGGGGAAGCGCATGGGATTGTCCTCATCAAGGGTCTTGTTGGTCTGAATGCAAAGCAGTACGTTCTGAACCTCGCTGTCCTCGCGCTTTACATAGTGACAGTCGTTTGTTGCGGCCAGCGGTATGTCACATTCCTGAGAGAGCCTGATGATCTGCGGGTTTATCTTTCTCTGCTCTGCTATGCCGTGATCCTGAAGCTCAAGGAAAAAGTTGTTTTTTCCGAAAATCCGTTTATATTCAAGAGCGGTTTTCTTAGCGCTTTCGTAATCGTTTCGCATGAGTGCGCGGGGGATCTCACCGGCAAGGCATGCCGAAAGAGCTATCAGTCCTTCATGGTACTTTTCGAGAAGCTCCATGTCTACTCTTGGTTTGCCGTAAAAGCCTTCTGTCCAGGCTAAAGAGTCCAGCCTGATAAGGTTATTGTATCCTGTGATGTTCTCGCAGAGAAGCACCAGATGGCGGTTTTCCCTGTCGAGCTCGGCAGACTTGTCCGTTCGTCTGCGCGGCGACACATAGACCTCACAGCCTATTACCGGATGTATGCCGGCTGCCTTTGCGGCCTTGTAAAAGTCAACGACGCCGAACATTACGCCGTGGTCGGTGATCGCCACAGCATCCTGTCCCAGCTCCTTTATCCTGTCAAAGAGCTCGTTTATCCTGCAGGCGCCGTCAAGCAGGCTGTATTCCGTATGAAGATGAAGATGAGCAAATCCCATGGTTGTATCTCCTTTTTTGTTTCGGGTATAATACTGCTGCGCTCAAAAATAATAGCTTCAAAATCGCGGTTTGAGGGGTGCGGATGTATAGTACAGGTCTTACAACTCCACCCTTCACTCTCCACACTCCACTCTACACTCACAGCAGTTTTGATGCTATTATTTTGGATTGCAATAGTATAAAATCGGACCGGCGGGCAGCCGATCCGGATAGGATTATCTGTTATTTCTGAAATACATATAAAGCTGGCACTTTATCATGCCGTTGTAAAGTTTTCTGCGTTTGTCGGCAGGACGTCCGAAGGTGTCCTCGAAGCTGTCATCAGGGCTTATAATGCTGTAGCTCCAGCCGTTTTTCTGTATAAACCTGCTGCCCATTATTTTATACAGCTCTCTTGCCCGCTGCATGTCAAGCAGCCTTTCACCGTAAGGAGGGTTGCATATCACCGCAGCACGGTCAAACTCTGTACTGAAATCCCGGATATCCCGCACCTCTGCATGTATACGGTTTTCTACGCCGGCTTTTCTGGCATTTTCAAGGGTCAGCTCTACGGCGGCAGGGTCTATATCATAGCCGTAGGCCTGAAACTCAGCTTCTTTGTTAATGCTGTTCATTGCGCGCTCTCTTTCCAATGCCCATACGGACGAGGGAACAGCGCCCCACTTTTCTGCGGCAAAGCCTCTGCGCAGACCGGGTGCGATATTCAGCGCCTTCAGAGCCGACTCAATGAGTATTGTTCCTGAACCGCAGAAAGGATCAATTACCGTGCTGAAATGACGGACTCTTGAAAGGTCTGCCATTGCTGCCGCCAAAGTTTCCTTGATGGGAGCTGCGGCCGAATTTGCGCGGTAGCCTCTCTTGTGCAGTCCGGCGCCTGAGGTATCCAGCATGATGCTGCACCTGTCCTTTATGATAAGGAACTGTATCTGATGCAGACTGCCTGTTTCTTCAAGCCAAGATGTTCCGTATTTTGAGCCAAGCCTTTTTGCAACTGATTTTTTGATTATCTTCTGGCAGTCGGGCACACTTGAAAGCTTTGAGCTTACACAGTGACCCTTTACAGGGAAAGCATCCTTTTCTCCGATGAATTCCTCCCATGGCAGACGGTTCACGCCCTGAAAAAGATCCTCGAAGCTGTACACGGGAAACTCGCCTAAAAGTATCTGTATCCTTTCGGAATAGCGTGAGCAGAGGTTGGCTCTTGCCAGTGTAGAAAAATCTCCCTCAAAGAGCACTCTGCCGTTTTCGGCTCTCACGTTTTCTATTTCAAGTCTTTTCAGCTCATCGGCGCACAGACCTTCCAGTCCCATAAGGCACGGTGCGGCAAACTGTATCTTTGTCATTTCATCTACCCCGCTTATTATTTTATACTATAATTGTATACTATAACATATAAAAAATCAAGCCGCCAGCGTGACGCTGGACCCCTGTACGCGGGGTTCGCTCCGCTGCGCTGCGCTCTGAGTACAAGGCGAAACTTAGCCGCTCGCGGTTGTTACTAAAATGCCGTGCGCGAGGAGTGTAGCTCAAAATTTGTTTATTTTCCCTCGTAAATCGTTCAGTGCGGTCACGTACCGCCGTTTGTTGAGCTTTCGAGACGTTCTATGCCGCTGAGGGTGCGGTTGATCTTTCTTGTACGGGTGCCTACAAGGGCTTCAAGTCCTTCTTCGGCTTTGCGGATGCGGCTCTGGGTATCGGTGAGAACCTTTTCAAATGCTGCAAATTCGGTTTTGACATCCGAGAGCACTGCCCATACCTCGCCGCTGCGTTTCTGCACCGCAAGCGTCTGGAATCCCATGCGCAGAGAGTTGAGCATGGCAGCCATTGTGGACGGCCCGGCAACGGTTATCCGAAAAGTATGCTGCAGATCCTCTACAAGACCGCGCATGTTTACGACCTCGGCATACAGTCCCTCAACGGGCAGAAACATGATGGCAAACTGTGTGGTATAGGGCTGCGCAATGTACTTCGAGCTTATATCCTTTGCACATTTGCGGATGGCGTCGGCAAGCTCCTTGCGGCACTGAGCAATAAGCTCCTTGTCACCGGACTCGTATGCGTCCTGCAGGTGACTGAAAGCGTCTCCGTTGAACTTTGAGTCGATCGGCAGATACACGGTCTTGCCGTCCTCTGCTCCGGGCAGCTTTACGGCAAACTCCACGCGGTTGGAGCTTTTCGGGACGGTGGCTACGTTTTCCTCGTACTGGTCCGGAGTGAGTATCTCTTTGAGTATCGCGCCAAGCTGTATCTCGCCTAAAATGCCTCTGGTCTTTACGTTTGAGAGCACCTTTTTCAGATCTCCCACACCCTTGGCCACATTCTGCATCTCGCCAAGCCCCTTGTAGACCTGTTCAAGCCTTTCGCTCACCAGACGGAAGGATTCGTTCATTTTCGATTCAAGGGTCTGCTGGAGCTTTTCATCAACTGTACCGCGTATCTGCTCAAGCTGCTTGGTGTTGTCCTCTCTGATGCTGCGAAGCTGGGTGTCTACCGTTTCGCGGATGCCCTGCAGCTTTGTCTCCAGACCTGCTTCTATGCTTCCGAAGCGGGTCTCAAGCTGTATGAGCCTGTTCAGGATGCTTGTGTCCATATCCGAGAGCTGCTTTTCAATGTTTTTCTGCATCAGGGTGATCTGCTCTGACTGAGAGCTGCCTATGACGGCAAGCTGACTTTTCTGGGCTGCAAACAGCTCGCCGGTGTGTCTTGACTGCTCCGCCGAGGAATGACTCTGGCTGCTTATAAGCTGCTCACTGAGAAAGCGCATGCTGTCGTTCATGCTGCCGGATATTTCTCTTTTCATTTCCGAAAGTGCTTCGCGGTTCTCGCGCTTTTCTTCGTCTATCTGCTCGGAAAGCTCGGCGGAAAGAGCTTTGATAGCCTGTGCGTCCGTACTATCAGTCCTTCTTTTGAGGATCAGAATTATCAGCAGGACAATTATAACGGCCTCAAGGATAATAATAGCTGTCTCCATTTTTCATACCTCCCTTATTTTGTCTGAATATTATAACACATTGAGCATTGTCATTCAACATTTTAAACTTGGGCATTGGGAAATTAATGGTACACATATTGCCTGACTGTCAGTTTTAACAGTATTTTTTTGCGGTTTTTGGTGGATATGCGGTTGAAATAACTTGATTATTTGCACAAAAAATATTATAATCCCGAGTTTGACAGCATCACAACAAAAAAAGACGCAAAACCCCAGATAATAAGCGGGTTTCACCGTCTTTTTTGTGCTTCGCAACAAGTAGCAATTTTTACTTGTTTTTGGAT
>JAFTCS010000244.1 GCA_017454565.1 Clostridia bacterium | reverse complement strand
TGTTTTCTTTCTCGAAGATAACACCAATGCCAAGCTCTTTGAGATGTCTGACGTATTGCAGGCAGTCAACGGTGTTTCTTGCAAATCGGCTTATCGATTTGCAAAGTACAAGGTCTATCTTTTTCTTCTTGCAGAGCCTTATCATTCGGTTGAACTCGGTTCGTTTTTTGGTCTGTGTTCCCGATATGCCTTCATCAGCGAAGATGCCTGCAAGCTTCCAGTTCTTGTTTTTGTTGATGTATTCGGTATAGTAATCTATCTGCACCTGATAGCTGTTCTGCTGTTCCTCCTGTGCAGTGGATACACGGCAGTATGCCGCCACCCGAAGCTGATGGTATTTATCTTTGTCAGATGTCGCTGCTTGCCTCGTCGCAGGAATTACTGTTACATTCATCTGTTATGACCTCCTTCCTCTCGGTGTTATTTATAAGTTTGATCCCGTTTATCATTTCAAGGCTTATGCTTGCAAAATGGCTGATTGCGATATGCTCGGCACAGCTTTTCAATAGATCTATGTCAAGTTTATTAAGCTGTTTTCTGTCGGAAAGCTGCTTTTTCAAATACTGTGTTTTCTGCACAACGTCATCATATGTGCAGCAATCATACTTGATCTCGGCAAGCCTTATCATTTCTGCTTTTATACGTTCATAGTCAATGTTGGGGCTATCCAGCAGTCTGTCGATCTCATTCTTCTGCCTTGTGACATTACCGTTCGGAGTATAGATGCTAAGCTCCCCACCGGATTCAATCAGGCATGGATTTGCTATTGCGGAGTTGAGCATATTAAGAACAGCCGAAATGATCATCTGATCTGTGACTCTATGCATGAATCTGCCGCAGCGATAGGACTTGCAGTCCCATGTACCATTTGGATTCCGGAATAATCGCTTTCTGCAGTCCGCACATATAGCCATATTTCTGATTTCTTTCATATCCTCGGGGACTATGCAGAGATTAGTTGCCTTTTTAGTTTTGATCTCATTTACTTTATCAAACTTTGCCTTATCCACCAACTGCGGATATCTCTCAGTTCCGAGGTATTTCTTGTTTTCAAGTATACGCTTTACCTTATTCCTATTCCATTGGTTTTTCTCCAACGGGTGGTATGGGATATCCTCGACCTGCATCATATTTGCAATGTCTATCAGGCTCTTGCCGGCAATGTACTCATCGAATATCTTTACTACCGCATATACCTCTCTCGGCTCTGTGGTTATCTCGCCGTGCTCCATTTTGTATCCGAATGGTATCATTCTGTTTTTGCTCACAATATCGCCTCCTCAACCTACAAGGATACCACAAAGCCACCTGAATTGGTATCACCAAAGCCAATAAAAAGGCGCCTTGCATTTTGTTGCAAAGCGCTATATTTCCTCGTTGAATTTCAACCCTGATATCAGGTGAAATTCCAAAATGTTATCCCTTACCACTATTCTTTCCACGATCATTCCAAACAGTTCATCATCAAACTCCGTTATCATCGCTGTCCGTTCCTCAAAGCAATCTATAAGCGTATCAAGCTGTTCAAGTGTCTCGTCCTCATCATCTGCCTTTGAGAGCTTATTAAGATCACGTTCAAGCCTTGCCTTCTTATTCTCCAAAGCCGTCAGCTGCTCGTTGTATTTCTTTTCATCAAGAAAGCCTTTTGTCCGAAGTCTTGCTATGATGTGCTTTTGCTCGTTAATATCCGCAATATCCTTGCGTATGTCAAGGACTTTTGTGTTGCTGCCGGATTTCTTGGCATTCAAGTCCTGTAAGGCTTTTTTCAGCGGCAGGAGTATCTCTCTGTGGTGGAGTATCAGCTTGTTGCAAAGCCCTATAAAAGCATTTTCAATGTTATCCTCGGATATCGGTAGGGCAGGGCATAAATCTGCTTTTTTATCATGAGTTATGCATGACCAGTAGTATTTCTCATTAGTTTTCTTTCGCTTATACGTTTTCCCACAGCACGAGCATTTTATCATAGATCCAAGCACTTTTGGAGTATAGGCAGCGATATAATACTTGTCCTTGCTTTTACTGAGCATTTCCTGTACTGTACTGAAAGCTTCTTTAGATACTACGGCTTCTTGAGTATTTTCGACATAATACTTATCTCTTTCACCGTTATTGATTTTCTGTGTGACCGGAAGAACATCGGTAGTAAATGTCTTTTGTAGCAAAGAATCCCCAATGTATTTTTCATTCGTCAGTATATACCTTACCATATTGTGCGACCATGATTTCTTATACATTCCGGTTACTATCTTCATTTCATTCAGCTTTACAGCTATTGATGTTAGGCCAAGCCCGTTCAGATACCAACCGAATATCATTCTTACTATTTCTGCTTCCTGAGGTTTGATAACAAGCTTGCCATTACTCTTTGTATAACCGTATGGAGCGACACTTTGTTTAAATGTCCCCTTCTCCATACGTTTCTTTATACTCCACCGCATATTCTGCGAGATTGATGTTGATTCCTCCTGCGCCAGCCCGCCCATAAGAGTTATCATCATCTCGTCGCTTACCTGTGCGGTATCGATGTTTTCCTTTTCAAATAATATCGTTATCCCGAGCTCTTTGAGCTCTCTTATGTTCTTGAGGCAATCCTTAGTGTTTCGGGCAAAGCGGCTTATGGATTTCACATAGATGCGGTCTATTTTACCCCGTCTGCAATCTTTCATAAGTCGTTTAAACTCATCACGCTTGTCCTCGCAGGTGCCTGTGATGCCTTCGTCTGCGTATATATCAACGAGCTCCTCGGTATCCGAGCCATTAAACACTTCGCTGTAGTATTTGATCTGTGCTGCATAGGAGTGAAGCTGATCCTCGCTGCTCGAGGAAACACGACAGTATGCGGCACATCGAAGCTTCCTTACAAGGCTTGTATCTATTGTAGGTTCTATCCTTGTTACCTTTGCCATGCTTTTCCCTCCCTTCAACAGACAAGAATACCACAATTCTGCTTAAATATGTATCACCAAAACCACTAAATGCGGCGGTTCACGTTTGTGCAGAGTATCTTTATTGTGGATTTTATGGCTTGATAATAATTTCCAGCATATAGCAGATATAATAACCAACGCCCGTGAGCAAGCCCTGCGCAAAGTTAATGAGGAACTTGTTCTTATGTACTGGAACATAGGATAATTTTTATCAGCGCAGTCTAAACTCACAAGCTATGGTGATTAATATATTGATTCACTTGCAGAGTATATTAAAACACAGTTCCCGGGTATCAAAGGATTTAACAGACGTGGGCTATATAGAATGAAGCAATTTTACGAGCTCTATACCGGCAACGAAAAAGTGTCAGCACTGCTGACACAATTGAGCTGGACAAATCATTTGCTGATCATGTCAAGTTGTAAGTCTGACGAGGAAAGAGAATTTTATATTTCGCTCTGTGTAAAAGAGCGTTACAGTTCCCGTGAGCTTGAACGTCAAATGGACAGCGGATATTACGAAAGATATATGCTTTCCAAAGATAAGCTGTTGCCTGAGTCAATAAGTTCACAACAGAATCCGTTTCTTGATTCATATGTTATAGAATTTCTCGATCTGCCAGATACCTTTCATGAGAGTGATTTCAGAAAGGCACTTGTAAAAGAAATGCGTGATTTCATACTTGAGCTTGGCAAGGATTTTACTTTTGTTGGGGAGGAATACCCGATCCAGGTGGCTAATGAGGACTACAGGATAGATTTGTTGTTCTATCACAGAAGTCTGAAATGCCTTGTTGCTATCGAATTGAAGATCGGCAAATTCAAGCCTGAGTATGTATCCAAAATGGATTTCTATCTCGAAGGTCTTGACAGACAGATCAAGAAGGAGGATGAAAATCCAAGTGTTGGTCTTATATTGTGTGCATCAAAAGAAGATGAGGTGGTTGAGTACGCCATGAGCAGAACACTCTCACCAATGATGGTAGCTCAATATCAGCTTCAATTGCCTGATAAGGATATACTGCAAAAGAAGCTGCAGGAGTTTGCCAGCCTGCCGGAGCTTCCTGATGAAGAATAATATGTATCACCGCCCGACCTGTGTCGGGCGGTTTTGCTATATACTTACTTCAGCCCTGTTCGCTTATCAGATCCTCCAGCTGCAGTACAGAGACACATTGCAACAATGCCTATCAGTCCGCCGAACATAGTTCCCGTAATAAACTGTATCATGCACTCACCTCCAGATCGGCAATTGACGGATATTGGGCAAATATCGTCTTTCGGTTAAGATCATCTATCCTGTCTCGCTGCTCTGATGTGATAAAACCTTTATCGTAGAGAGCTGCGAGCATTTTTCTGCTTACAGCGTAATAATAGTCTGCCTGTCCATATAGAGTATTCATAAGTTTACCTCCTCTTATTCATCCTATTCCAGAACTCTTGCAGCTCAGTTACGTCCTCGGTTATACGCTTCTCAGGCAATGCATTAAGTGTCATGCCTTTGTACGCTGCCTTGCTTTTGCAGTTTACCCTCGGGTCGAGTATAGACACAATTCCCTTGTCCGTTGCTGAGCGTATCAGCCTGCCTGCACCCTGCTTGAGCTTGATTATCATCTCCGGCACAGCCACCTCCATGATAGGGTCTTTTACCAGCGACATCTTATACTCATTGATCGGGTCAGGTACGGGAAACGGCAGCTTGTATATTATCACTTGTGACAGTGATTCGCCTTCAATGTTTATGCCCTCCCAGAACGTCCCCGAGCCAAGTATGACCGAGTTGGTATCTGCCCTGAACTTTTCAAGCCTTCGCTTCTGTGATGAGCTGTCATTCTGAATAAACAGCTTGTAGGGCAGTTTTTCATTTGTCAGCCTGCCGTAGACATAGGTCATATCCGATTTCGCCGTAAAGAGAATAAGGGCTTTGCCGTCTGTGACAGCAAGGAGCTTTGTTATCTCAGCTATAGCTACATCTGCATACCGACTTCTTTCTTCTTTGCTATGCCCAGGGTAGGGCATATTCGGTGAAACATATAGTATTGTGTTCTTATCGTAATCAAACGGCGAGCTCTTTGGTTCAGCCACAACACCCTTATCTGTCGGAAAGCCAATAGCTTCAAGAAAGTATCTGCATCTTTCGGCAGTCTTTCCAACGCTGCTGCTTGATATGGTCGCAGATGTCAGAACTGTGCATACATCTCGCTTGAACAGCAGCCTTGATATGTCTTTGCGAATATCCTTTCTGCAAATGCAGAAGGTCAGTTCTACATCGCTTTCAAGCCATATAATGTTTTCGTTTCGTATATTGCAAAGATCTCGGAGAAAGGCAAGCGAGTTCAACTCGTAGCCGAGTTTCTTTTCTAAGTCGGCAAGCCCTCTGCGGATATTGAAAAGCAGCTTTTTCACATACTCGCCCTGATTGAAATAAAAGA
>JAFTCS010000243.1 GCA_017454565.1 Clostridia bacterium | reverse complement strand
TTCTTTCTAAATCGACAACACAAAAGTTTCGCCCGCCTTTTCAAAGGCGGCAGGATAAACAGGCCCTCCAAGCAGAAATGCCCGGAGGGCATTCTTATCGGCACCGCCAGCGTGACGCTGGACCCCCGTTCGCGCCAGCGTGACGCTGGACCCCCGTTCGCAGGGGTCGCTGCGCTGCGCTCCGCTCTGAGTTCAAGACGAGACTTTGCCGCTCGCGCACAGAAGTTTGTTGTGGGGCTCCTCCGGTCATCGTCGCAGCCAGCCCCCTCTAAGAGGTGGACTTCGGGCTTTACTACGCGAATCGTCCTGTGCAGTAACGCACAGATAAAATTGAATTTTTTAATAATTGTCTGATTAACAGAATATGGTTATTTAGTCAATGGTATTGCAAAATACGACAAATAATAGTATAATATTGTTACTGATACATAAATTTTGTTTTCACATGATCTATGTATTATTTTTTCACTTATTATACCGAAGGACGCTTGTCTTCGGGAAAATTCAATAATAGGAGATGGTCAACAATGGGAATTATTAAGGCTGCTATCAATGCGATCGGCGGAGAGCTTTCTGACGCTTATCTTGAAGCGTACAGACCCTCACGGATGACACAGCGCACTGTCGTTGCTCCCGGTATTTTTGCCGATGCAGGTCAGGGCAGAAACACCAACACCAAAAGAATGAACAACGTTATTTCCAACGGTTCTATGATACAGGTCGCATCAGGTCAGCTGATGTGTCTGGTAGATGGCGGACGAGTTGTTGATTATACAACTGTTCCCGGCTATTATCAGGTATCCAACTCATCCTCACCCTCACTTATGAACGGTGAGTTCGGCGCTACCCTGAAAGACGGTTGGGAGAGAATAAAGTTCGGCGGCAACACCTACCATGAGCAGAGGGTCATCTACATCAACCTCAGACCCATGGAAGGTATCAAGTTCGGTACTAAGAGCCCTGTTCCCTACTATGACGAGCATTACAAGATCGACGTTATGGTGCGCGCTTTCGGCACCTTCTCACTTCAGGTAGTCGAGCCCTGGAAGTTCTTCAATACAGTTATCCCGCCGGAGTGCGTTACAGACGGCGTTGGTCTGGATGTTGACGATTTCCTGGATGACACCTTCATGTCAGAGTATATCGGTGCTCTGGCAGAGGCTCTTTCAAGCATCTCTACTCTTGGTCAGCCTCTCTCAAGAATACCCACACAGACCTCACAGCTCTGCAAATATATGCGTGACGCACTTGACCCGGTATGGCGTCAGGAGCGCGGCATTGAGATCAAAAACGTAGGTATCACCAGCATCTCTTATGATGAAGAGACAAAGAAGCTCCTCCAGGAGAGAAACCGCGTGGCTATATACAACGACCCCAGCATGCGCGAAACCTACGTTCAGACCTCTATCGCAAGAGGTATTGAAAATGCAGGTTCTAACCCCAACGGCGCTATGGCAGGCTTCATGGGTATTGGTATGGGTCTTAACGCATCAGGCGGCTTCATGGGCGCAGCTTCAAACAACAATATGCAGCAGATGCAGATGCAGCAGATGCAGCAGCAACAGCAGATGCAGCAGCAGTATGCTCAGCAGCAGTACGCTCAGCCCCAGGCGCCCGCAGCAGCAGGCTGGGTATGCGCTTGCGGCACAGGCGGCAACACAGGCAAATTCTGCATGAACTGCGGCAAGCCGATGCCAGCTCCTCAGGGCGCGGAAGGTCCGTGGACATGCGCCTGCGGTACCCAGAACACAGGTAAGTTCTGCATGAACTGCGGCAAGCCCAAGCCCTCAGCTCCCAAGAAGATCAAGTGCGATAAGTGCGGCTTTGAACCCGATATGACAAAGGCTATCCCGAAGTTCTGCCCGAACTGCGGCGATCCTATCAACGATGCTGATTTCCAGTAACATTTCATCCCGCATCACCGGCAGATCAGTCCCGCATTGATCTGCGCTGAATACAAAGGCTCGATCAAACGGCTTTTACGCCCCTGAACGAACCATCAGACCCCCTTACCGATGCCATGCGTCGGTAAGGGTAAACCATTTTTATAAGTAGAGGTGAAATAAGTGTCCTATACTAATATTCAATAGAATACTTTAATATCTTTGGCGTTAAATTCCGCATAACTTCGTTGTCAATCCTCGGAATACACAAAGTATTCCTGCGGCCGGCAAGCTGCCGGTGCTGATTTATTTTGGGACTGAAATGAACACCAATATGCATTTCATTACCGAAAGTAAATCGACAGCGGAGGCACTTCGCCGCCTCGTTCTGCGAAATTTTCCGCTCAAATCTGATTAAAGTTCTTATCGAAAATTAGTATTAAAGATACATTTGTATATGGAAACTGTATCATATAAATGTCTCAACTGCGAAGCTCCGCTTCAGTACAGCGCCAAAAAGCTGAAATTCTACTGCGAATACTGCCGCAGCGAATACACCGAAGAGGAACTGAAAAAGCACTTCGGTCAGATGGACGCCGAGCTTAACAACAACCAGCCTGTATCCGAAGAGACTCAGGCCGATGACGTACCGGAAGGATTTGAGGATTTTGCTTCGGGCACAGTCATGTACACCTGCCAGAGCTGCGGCGCTGAGGTCATCACCGACAAGACCACCGCTGCCACCTTCTGTATTTATTGTCACAACCCTGTTGTTATCTCTAACAGGCTGACAGGCGCTTTCAAGCCCGACAAAGTAATTCCCTTCAAGTTCACCGGAGAAGATGCCGAAAATAAGTTCTTTGAATTCTGCCAAAACAAGCACTTCCTGCCCAAGGCCTTTATTTCAACTGCCGAGCTGAACAAAATAAGAGGCGTGTACTACCCCTATTGGATGATAGATTCCAAAAAGGACGGCTGCCTTTATGCCACTGCCAAAAAGGTGCGCAGATGGACACAGGGCGACACGGAATACACCGAAACGAAGATCTTCCGCTGCAAGCGCGCAGGTCTTATAAGCTTCAAGGATTTCCCGCACCCTGCCCTCAGAGGCGAACACAGCAAGGCTCTCAAATATGTAAACCCGTACAATTCTCAGGATTTCCGCGGTTTCACAATGGCCTATCTTTCCGGCTTTTTAGCGGAAAAGCGCGACACTGAACGCAGCGACGTTCAGGGCGAGGTCGATCAGGCGCTTCAGGAATACTCCAAGAAGATCTATCTTGACACCATAACAGGCTACGACAGCGTAATGGTTGACAGCGTAAACGTAAAGACCATGGACGAACACTGGCAGTATGCCATGATGCCTGTGTGGATGATGAACTTCAACTATGAAGGCAAGGATTATCTCTATGCCATGAACGGTCAGACAGGCAAGAACTACGGTGAGCTTCCCCTTGACAAGAAAAAGCTTGCCCTGTTCGGAGTCATCCTTTTTGTTGCCCTGTTACTGCTCAGCATTCTGGGAGGGTTTTTCCTGTTATGAAAAAGAATTGTATCAAAAGAACGGCTGCCGTTATAGCTGCTGCACTTACTATTTTTTGCTGCGGTATATCCGCTTCAGCCGAAAGCATTGACATAGCGGAAGTTCCCGCCGCTTCCGAGGTAAATAACTACGCTGTCGTTTACGGCTACGACGATCATGACGGAAATTATGACTATAATTACAACAATGATAAAGCTCCCGCTACCGGCAAAAGCAAATCTGAACCTGAAAAGAAAAACTGGCTCAAGATAATACTTATTGCCCTGGGAGTAAGCATAGTAGGCACAGGACTGACCGTTTACTTTATTTACAGAGGCTATAAATACAACGGTATGACCGAGCCTTATGAATACAAGGACAAGGCTCCGCTGGAGCTTTCAGATCGTGAGGATGTCCTTATAGATGTGCAGGTAACCACCAGGCACATAGAGAGAAACAACAATAACAATTAATTACAGCGCTCCGGAGGTAAACCATGAGATTCGACGTCATGCCAGTGGCAACTGAAAAACAAATAGCAGAGATCGAAACAGCTGCTAACCATGTATGGCACAACTATTACAAAGATATTTTTTCACCAGAACAGATAAACTATATGCTTGAAAAGTATCAGTCACGCTCAGCACTGCGCAAGCAGATAGCAGACAGGAATATCTACTATATGCTTCTGGTGGACGGTGAGCTGGCCGGATATCTGTGTTACAGGAATAACGGCGACCACATCTTTATTTCAAGGCTGTATATCAAGGCCGAATACCGCCGTCAGGGGCTTGCCAGACGCTCAATGGCCATTTTTGACAACATGACAAAGGGCGAGGAATTCAGCGGCATAAAGAAGCTCCGTCTGCATGTTGAACGCAAGAACAGCTTTGCTATCAATGTGTACGAGCACCTGGGGTTCCACAAGGTCAAGTCCATAGACACAGACATAGGCAACGGTTTTTTCTGTAACGATTACGTCATGGAGCGCAAGTTAAACAAAAGTCAAGGCGATAACAATGGGTAAAAAACTGAAAGAATACATTATTTCACTGCGCACTCTCATAGAAAGCGGAAAAGTCGAAAACCCGGAGGCTCTCAGACGCGAGCTGTTGACCGAGATCACTTTCTGGCAGCACGAACGCCTTATTCATCTGCTGGTCACGATACTTTTTGCACTTCTCACCATGTCTGTGCTGATCGTAATAATGTTTTACCACAGCATAGCGGTACTGGTACTGTTTTTTGCACTGCTTGTACTGCTGGTGCCCTACATCAGGCACTATTACATCCTTGAAAACGGCGTCCAGACCCTTTATGTCATATATGAACAGCTCACTAAGCTGCAAAAAACAGACGGCATCCCGGAGGAATGTATCCCCACACGCCCCGG
>JAFTCS010000021.1 GCA_017454565.1 Clostridia bacterium | reverse complement strand
GTTATCCCCGGCAACGATGACGCTATCCGCGCAGTAAAGCTCATTTCAGGTGCGATCGCAAATGCTATCATCGAAGGCAACGAGGGCAAGATGGGCGCAGCAGCTGCAGAAGAAGCAGAGGCTGAAGAAGAGGCTGCAGAATAATTTAACATAATTCCTGCATAACAGAATACCCGCATATACTGCGGGTATTTTTTGAGAAAAAAGAAAAACAGAAATACGGAGGTAAGTATCATGGCTTTTACAGCACAGGATGTAAAGACACTCAGAGAGAGAACAGGCTGCGGCATGATGGACTGCAAGAAGGCTCTCACACAGGCAGACGGAGATATGGAGAAGGCAATTGACGTACTCAGAGAGCAGGGTCTTGCTAAAGCTGCCAAGAAGGCTTCAAGAATCGCAGCAGAGGGCGTTGCATACGCTATCACAAACGACGACTGCACAGCAGGCGTTGCAATAGAGGTAAACGCAGAGACAGACTTCGTTGCCAAGAACGCTGAGTTCCAGGCTTTTGTAAATACAGTTGCTCTTACAGTTATGAACCAGAAGCCCGCTACAGTAGAGGAGCTTCTCACATTCAAGGCTGAGGGCATGGAGATGACAGTTGCAGAGCTTCTTCAGGAGAAGATCCAGACTATCGGTGAGAACATCATCATCCGCCGTTTCGTTCGTTTCGAGGGCAGAGTTGCAACCTATATCCACATGGGCGGCAAGATCGCTGTTATGGTTAAGTTCGACACAGATGTTGAACTCAGCGATGCATTCATGGTATATGCTAAGGATGTTGCTATGCAGATCGCTGCCGTATCTCCGGCATACCTCAATAAGGATCAGGTTCCTGCAGAGGTTCTTGAGCATGAGAAGAAGATCATGACCGAGCAGGTTATGAACGAGGGCAAGCCTGAGGCTATTGCTCAGAAGATCGTAATGGGCAAGATCGGCAAGTACTATGAGGAGAACTGCCTTGTTGACCAGGTATTCGTTAAGGACAACAAGCTCAAGGTAAAGGATTATACCGCTCAGACAGCAAAGGCTCTCGGCGGCAAGATCGAGATCGTTGACTTTGTTCGTTTTGAGAAGGGCGAAGGCCTTGAAAAGCGTTCAGACGACTTTGCAGCAGAGGTTGCAAGCATGGTAAAATAATTGACGGGTGAGCACCTGTCATAATCTTTTAAAAACAGAGGATCGTCCGCAAGGGCACCCTCTGTTTTTTATATAACAGACCTCCTCGGAAATTTCCGGAGAACCGTCTTCGATAAGACGGGAAGTAAAACAGTGAATAAAATCTATGACTACCGCAATAATAAAAAAAGAAAATTCACAGAATCCGCTTTACTTTGATTGTCGGATATAGTAGAATATAATAAAATAATATAAACAACAGGAGTGTGTGAATATTATGACGCCAAAATACAAAAGAATCCTTCTGAAGCTCAGCGGAGAATCACTTGCAGGTGAAGAAAAACACGGCATCGACTTTGATACAGTGCTTCGTTTCTGCGAACCCATAAAAAAGCTCAACGAGATGGGTGTGGAGGTCGCCATAGTGGTCGGCGGCGGAAACTTCTGGAGAGGCCGTTCAAGCGGTAAAATGGACAGGACAAGGGCCGACCACATGGGTATGCTTGCAACAGCCATCAACGCTCTGGGCGTTTGTGACGCGCTTGAACAGCTTGGTCTGGAGGTAAGGGTGCAGACTGCTATCTCTATGCAGCAGGTAGCAGAGCCTTACATCAGGAACAGAGCTATACGTCATCTTGAAAAGGGCAGGATACTTGTTTTCGGCTGCGGTACAGGCAACCCGTTCTTTTCAACAGATACGGCCGCTTCTCTCAGGGCTGCCGAGATCGAGGCAGACATCATCTTCAAGGCTACAATGGTTGACGGCGTGTATGACAGCGACCCGAAAATCAATCCCAATGCAAAGAAGTTCGACAGGATCACTTTCCAGGAGGTGCTCAACCATGACCTCAAGGTTATGGACAGCACGGCTGCGGCTATCTGCAAGGATAATCACCTGCCGATCATGGTATTCAGCCTTGACGATCCCGAAAACATCGTGAAAGCAGTATGCGGCGAAAACGTGGGTACACTTGTGGTGCAGGAATAAGCGCGCAGATTAAATATTATAAATTATTAAATAAAACATAACGGAGGAACGACAATGGACACATTGATAAAACAGACAAGCGCAAAGATGGAGAAAACAGTGCAGCACCTTGAGACAGAGTTCTCTGAGGTAAGGGCAGGCAGAGCTAACCCTGCAGTGCTTGACAAGATCAGAATAGACTACTATGATACTCCCACAGCTATCAATCAGCTTGCGGCGGTTTCCGTGACCGAGGCAAGGACACTCACAATCCAGCCCTGGGATGCTTCCGTGCTCCGCAAGATCGAGAAGGCTATCCAGACATCTGACATCGGTATAAACCCTCAGAATGACGGCAAGGTGATAAGAATGATCTTCCCGCCGCTCACCGAGGACAGACGTAAGGAGATCGTTAAGGATATCGCAAAAATGGGCGAGGATGCAAAGGTTGCTGTACGCTCGATCAGACGTGAATCCATGGAAAAACTCAAGTCCATGAAAAAGAAGAGCGAGATCACCGAGGACGACCAGAAAACCGGTGAGAAGAAGATTCAGGATATTACCGACAAGAACATAAAAACTATCGAGAGCCTTACTGAGAAGAAACAGAAGCAGATCATGGAGATCTGATAAGCTCTGAAATAACAAATATCTGTCCTGCATGTCGGGAGGATGTGCAGGACAGAATATCATTGAAAAACAATAATGATCTGAGAAATGCCGCAGGGAGAACTCTGCGTTATTTCTCAGTTATTATTAAATGAGGTGGTACTATGTTAACAGATAAAAAGCTGTATATTCCTGAGCATGTGGGCATTATTATGGATGGTAACGGAAGATGGGCCAAAAAGAGAGCCATGCCCAGATCGGTAGGCCACACCTATGGCGCCAGGACTTTCAAGAAGATAACACGCTACATAAGCAAGTGCGGTGTGAAATATCTTACCCTGTATGCTTTTTCCACTGAAAACTGGAAGAGACCTCTTGAAGAGGTCAATGCCCTGATGAAGATATTCCGCCAGTATCTTATAGACTCGCTTACGGATTTCCGTGAGGATGATATAAAGGTGAACTTCATAGGAGACCGTTCCGCATTTGCAAAGGACATTATCGACCTCATTAATGAAACAGAGGACGTTGCCAAGAACAGAAAGGGCATGCAGCTTAATATTGCCATGAACTACGGCGGCAGAGATGAGATACTTTCAGCGGTAAAGGCACTTTGTACCGAGGCTGAAAACGGTAGTATAGACGTTTCTGCCATCACAGAGGATGATATCTCACGCAGGCTGTATACCTCCGGTCAGCCGGACCCGGATCTGATTATCCGCACAGGCGGCGAGCACCGGCTCAGCAACTTTATGCTCTATCAGGCGGCCTACGCAGAGTTCTATTCAACGGATACACTCTGGCCGGATTTTGACGAGGAAGAATTCGACAAGGCAATAATAGAGTTCAACAAGAGAAGCAGACGGTTTGGGGGTGTGTGAATGGGCAAGCGGTTCCTTGCGGCTGCCATAGGGGTGCCGATGATATTCGCGGTTGTCTTTCTGGGCAAGACCATGCCGATCTTCTTTGACATTGCAGTAGCGATAATCTGCGTTGTTTCTGTGGGTGAGTTCGTGTCGGCAGTAAAGGGGCTGAAACTGCTGTACCTCAGTATTCCGTCGCTTGTTTTTGCCGCAGCATATCCGATGCTGCTCACATACGGCTATGAAATGATAACCTGCTTTGTTTATTCGGGCGTCATGCTCTCGATGATCGTTTTCTTCCATAAAAAAATAACCTACAAGGATCTTGCATATATTTATGCTATGACCATAATCATCACAGTTGCACTCTCAACGATAGTGATGATAAAGAATCTGTACACGCCTTTTGCGTCGTTCTATTTTCTTATTGCGCTGGGAATGCCCTGGATGGCAGACATCGGCGCGTTCTTTGCAGGAACATTTCTGGGAAAGCATAAGCTTTGCCCTGAGATCAGCCCGAAAAAGACAGTCGAAGGCGCTGTGGGAGGAGTTCTGTTCTGCATAGGCGCAACATGCTTTCTCTCATGGCTGCTTCCTATAATTGTATACGGAAGCCCTGCGGAAGTTAACTATGTATATGTAGTCTGTATGTCCTTTATCGGATCTTTCCTGTCTATAATCGGTGATCTCAGCTTTTCTATCGTAAAGCGCAATTTCAACATCAAGGACTACGGCAGCATACTTCCCGGACACGGCGGTTTTCTTGACCGTTTCGACAGCGTTATCTTTGTTTCACCATTCATATTAGTATTCATAACCTATTTCCCGATAGCAGGATGACCATTACTCATGCAGAGCTGCCGAAAAAGGCGGCTCTGCTCAAAATTTCTTATTATAAACTCAAACGGAGGTGCATGACTTTGACCGAAAATATTACAGTATTAGGCTCCACAGGCTCTATCGGTGTGCAGACACTGGATGTTGCCAGAATGCACGGCATAAAGGTGAGCGCTCTGACCGCCAACAGGAGCATTGAGCTTCTTGAGAAACAGGCAAGAGAGTTCCGACCCGGAATGGTAGCAGTGCTTGACCCTGACTGTGCAAAAAAGCTGAAGATAGCTCTTGAAGATACGGATATTGCCGTATACAGCGGTGAAGAAGGTATAAAAGAGGCGGCAAGGTGTCCTGAGGCCGATACGGCAGTAAATGCCATAGTCGGTGTTGCCGGACTTATCCCCACGCTTGAAGCTGTTTCGGCAGGCAAGAATCTTGCGCTTGCCAATAAAGAAACTCTGGTGGCAGGCGGTAAGGTCGTAAGCAGAGCGATAGCCGACAAGGGTGTAAAACTGTACCCTGTGGACAGCGAGCATTCCGCCGTGTTCCAGTGCTTGCAGGGCAGTCCTCAGGGCGCACTGAAAAAAGTCATTCTGACAGCCTCCGGGGGACCTTTCTATGGCCGGACTAAAGAACAGCTTCAAAATGTTACGCTGAAGGATGCTCTGAAGCACCCGAACTGGAGCATGGGACAGAAAATAACCATAGATTCCGCCACAATGATGAACAAGGGGCTTGAGGTCATAGAAGCGTCATGGCTTTTTGATGTGCCGGACGAAAAAATAGACGTTCTCATTCACCGCGAAAGCATCGTGCACTCTATGGTGCAGTATATGGACAATTCGGTTATTGCCCAGCTCGGCGTTCCTGATATGAGGATTCCCATCCAGTACGCACTTACATACCCCGAAAGGCCGGAATCGCCCGTAAAGGAGCTTGACTTGTCAGAGATAGCGACACTTACTTTTGCAAAGCCCGACTATGATACCTTTGAATGTCTTGCAATATGCCGTAAAGCTTTGCGGCTTGGCGGATTATATCCGGCTGTGGTTAACGCTGCAAACGAAGCGGCGGTGTCGCTCTTCATTAAGGGAAAGATAGGCTTCCTGCAGATACCCGAAACAGTAGGAAATGCTCTGGCCACCTTTGACGGGAACAAAAACGATTTTACCATTGAGGATATCCTTTCCGCCGACAGAAACACCAGAGCAAGGATACTCGGCGCGTAAAACAGCCCGCATTTGATTTTAGGAGATGATCCATATAGAAGGCGTATTACTGACAATAATAGGAATACTTTTGTTTGAGCTGATAATATTTCTGCATGAGCTTGGACACTTCCTCACGGCAAAGAAATTTGGCGTTAAAGTGAACGAATTTGCTCTTGGAATGGGACCCAAGATAATCAAGTTCCAGAAGGGTGAGACATTGTATTCACTCAGACTCTTTCCGATAGGCGGTTTCTGCTCAATGGAGGGTGAGGACGGCGAAAGCGAAGACGAACGTTCTTTCGGCAGGAAAAAGGTCTGGCAGAGAATGATAATAGTTGTTGCCGGAGCCGTAATGAACATCGTTCTCGGTTTCCTGCTGATGATGATAACCCTTATTCCCGTGAAACTTTTTGCTACCAATACAATAGCAGGCTTTGCTAAAGTGAACGAATCCTCGCAGTACCTCCAGGTGGGTGATGAGATAAAATCCATCAACGGCTATGATATCTACACCTCAATGGACATGAATTTTGCTCTGGCGACTGCAAAGTCCAACGACCTGACATTCAAAATCGAACGCGACGGGCAGATAATGACCTTTGAGCATGTGCAATTCCCGACTACCAAAAATAAGGACGGTCAGGAGGTCATTCACCGCGACATTATCATTTTGGGAGTTGAAAATAATTTCGGTACTCTGATGCAGCAGACCTTCCTGCAGACCTGCTCCACGGTGCGTATGGTCTGGGCAAGCCTTATCGGGCTGATAACCGGTCAGTTCGGCATTAACGAAATGGCAGGCCCCATCGGAATGACCTCGGCGGTTTCACAGGCTGCCGCAGAAGGACTGAAAACAAGCTTCTGGGACGGACTGAACAACCTCATTTTCATAATGATGGTCATTACCGTAAATTTAGGTGTGGTGAATCTTCTTCCGCTGCCTGCGCTGGACGGCGGCAGACTTGTGTTCCTCATCATCGAAGCAATACGCAGAAAGCCTGTAAAGCCTGAGCATGAAGGCTGGGTCCATCTTATCGGTATGGTGCTGCTTTTGCTGTTCATGGCGTTGATCTCAGTTAACGATATCATACGATTGTTCAACCATTAGGAGTGATGAAAATGAAAAGACGTGAGACCGTAAAAATCGCCGTTGGCAGGACATTCATAGGCGGCGATTCGGATATAACCGTGCAGTCCATGCTGAACGTGCCGTCTACCGACATTGAGGGCAGCGTAAGGCAGGCAATAGAGCTGGAGAAGGCCGGCTGTGACATCATCCGTATTGCTGTGCCGGACATCGGCGCTGTGCGCCTTATTCCGGCTATAAAAAAAGAGGTATCTGCTCCCATTGTCGCCGATATACATTTTGACTACCGTATCGCTCTTGAGGCTGCAGCCGCCGGTGTGGACAAGATCAGGATAAACCCCGGCAACATCGGCTCCGATGACAGGGTAAAGCAGGTCGCTGACGAGTGCAGGAGAAGGAATATTCCTATCCGTATCGGTGTAAATTCCGGCTCGCTTGAAAAGCACATTCTTGAAAAGTACGGCAGACCTACGCCGCAGGCACTTTGCGACAGTGCCCTTTACCATGCCTCGCTTCTGGAAAAATTCGATTTCGGGAATATTGTTCTTTCAATGAAATCCTCAAATGTTGCGTTTATGAAAGAGGCTTATGAGCTTGCAAGCGAACGCTGCAGTTATCCGCTTCATTTAGGAGTGACCGAAGCCGGCACAGAGCGTATGGGCATTATAAAATCTGCTGCCGGTATTGGCAGTTTGCTGCTTGAGGGCATAGGTGACACTATCAGGGTGTCACTCACTGACGAGCCTGTTAAGGAAGTATATGCTGCAAAGGATATTCTCAAGGCTCTTGGTCTGAGCAGTACGGGGATACGTTTTGTGTCGTGTCCTACATGCGGCCGCACAAGGATAGACCTTATCGGTCTTGCGAAGCAGGCCGAGGAGCGTCTGAAAGACTGCAAAAAGAATCTGACCGTAGCCATAATGGGATGTGTAGTGAACGGTCCCGGAGAAGCAAGAGAAGCCGATATAGGCATTGCCGGCGGCGACGGCGTGGGACTTATCTTCAAAAAGGGTGAGATCCTGCGTAAAGTTCCTGAGGAAGCACTTCTTGAGGAGCTTATTAAGGAAATAGACAATATGTAAGTTTACAGGGAGCCTTATCGGGCTCCCATAAACATGTGCCCAGAAAGGTGTATCCTAAAATAGATATGAATAAGTTTTCGGATTTTTTTGGAAGATATGTTGATGTCAAAAACATACCTGAGGAGCTTGGGGAAAACGACATCACAAACGTAAAAATAGATTCGGGCAGCAGATCATTGGATGTACATGTGAAGATGCCTTCCATTGTCAGCAAGGAAGTGCTGTATGAATCGGAGAGAATGCTTTCAGGCAGTGTGCTCAACCTGTTACAGTGCAGGATACATCCGGAGTACGACCCCGGACTATTTGATGAGAGCTACTATCCCCAGCTGATGAAGGAGCTGAAAAGGCGCTGTGCAAGCCTCAACGGTACACTGAACAATTCCAGCGCAAGGATAAGCGGGGATGACTTCATCATAACCCTGAGCCATGGGGGAAAGGATATACTGCTCTCACAGAACATTGACAAAAAGATGTCTGCACTCATCAGGGAAGAATTTTCGCTGAACTTTAACATAAGATTTGACGGCGTGACTGCTATTGACTCCGAGAGCGAAAATTATATTGAGCAGCAAAAGATGGCCGAGGAAAAGGTGCTGCGTGAAAAGCTGATTGAGGAGCAGGAACAGTATGAAAGCATGATGAAGGCGGGAGCCGAGCATAAGGAAAAATTTGCAAAGAAGCCGGCGCCTGCTCCGGAAGGCCTTAGCGAGATAGAGATAAGAGAGGGCAGCACACTCAGCCCGACATGTATTCCGTCAACGGCCGCGGCTATCTATGGCGGCAGTATAAAGGGCGACATATTCCCGCTGAAAAATATATCTCCTGATGCGGGAAAGATCATATTCTGGGGCGAGGTATTTGCCATAGATGTACGCGACACAAGAGACGGCAAGAAGAAGATAATCTCTATAAGCATCACGGACTTTACAGGCTCTGCCAATGTAAAGATAATTGACAACAATGAGAAAGTCAAGGGTATCCTTGAGCTTAAAAACGGCGATACCATACTTGTAAAGGGCGAGGCTCAGCTTGACAAATACGATCACGACATTTCCGTAATGGCATCTGCTGTGTGCCGTGTTGCAACGGCGAAAATCGTGGATAAATCTCCCGTAAAGCGCGTTGAACTGCACCTGCACACCAACATGTCGGCTATGGACGCCGTGACATCCGCCGGCGACCTTGTAAAGAGGGCATACTCCTGGGGCATGCCGGCGATAGCCATTACCGACCACGGTGTTGCACAGGCATTTCCGGACGCAATGAACGCCTGTGACGACATCCGCAAAAAGGGCGGGGATTTCAAGGTCATATACGGTGTTGAAGCCTATTTTATAAATGACGGTTCTTCGGAAGCCGTGACCGGAGGACATCATCGTCCTCTTGGCGGAGAGTTCATAATCTTTGATATAGAGACCACAGGGCTGTCACCGCTTAAAGAGAGGATCACCGAGATCGGCGCTGTCCGTATGGTCAACGGCGAGATAATGGATACCTTCTCGACCTTTGTAGACCCTGAGATGCCCATTCCGGAAAAGATAACCGAGCTGACAGGAATAGACGATTCTATGGTACAGGGTGCGCCAAAGGAGGACGAGGCAGTCAGGAGCTTCCTTGAATTCTGCGGTGAGCGTCCGATGGTGGTTGCACACAATGCTTCATTCGACACCTCTTTTATCAAGGCTGCCTGCCAGAGAAACTCAATAGATTACGACCTTTCGCATATTGATACTCTTGCAGTCTCACGGGGTCTGTATCCGCAGCTTACAAAGCACAAGCTTGATGTGGTGGCAGAGCACCTGAAACTGGGCAGCTTCAATCATCACCGCGCCTGCGATGACGCCATGATGCTTGCGAAGATATTCCAGCAGATGATACAGAAGCTCAGAGATGATTTCAAGATCGACAACACTGCCGATATCGGTAAATTCCTCCCGAAACCAAGCTTCAAGACATATAAATATTACCACCAGATACTCCTTGTAAAGAACCAGCTTGGACTTAAAAATCTTTACAAGCTCATTTCAAAGTCACACCTTGATTATTTCTATAAAAAACCGCTGCTGCCGAAGTCGGAGCTTATGAAGCTCAGGGACGGACTAATAGTTGGCAGCGCATGTGAAGCGGGAGAGCTTTATAGAGCAATACTTGACGGCAAGAGCCGTGAGGAACTAAAGAGCATCGCTTCATTTTATGACTATCTGGAGATACAGCCGGTAGGCAACAATATGCACCTTGTCAGGGAAGGCAAGGTGAAGGATATACAGGGGCTTCAGGATATCAACCGCATGATAGTTGATATCGGCGACGAGCTTCAGCTTCCTGTAGTGGCCACCTGTGACGTTCATTTTATGGACCCGTACCAGAGCAAGTACCGTGAGATACTTCTTACAGCTCAGGATTACGGCGATGCCGAGATGCAGCCGCCGCTTTATTTCCGCAACACCGCCGAAATGCTCAGGGAATTTGAATATCTCGGCAAGGAAAAGGCTTATGAGGTCGTGGTGACCAACACCAACTACATAGCTGACATGATAGAGAGCATCAGAGCCGTACCAAAGGGAAACTTCCCGCCGTTTATTCCGGGTGCTGAGGAGGAGCTGACCAGCATAACCTGGGAGAGGGCAAAAAAACAGTACGGCGATCCTCTGCCTGATATCGTAAAAGCAAGGATCGAAAAGGAACTGAACTCCATCATTACCAACGGCTTCTCTGTGCTGTATATGACGGCGCAGAAGCTTGTGGCAAATTCCAACGAGCACGGCTACCTTGTCGGCTCACGAGGTTCGGTAGGCTCATCGTTTGTTGCAACTATGTCGGGTATATCGGAGGTTAATCCGCTTTGCCCCCATTATGTCTGCCCGAAGTGCTGTAATTCCGAATTCTTCACCGATGGCAGCTACGGCTCCGGCTTTGACCTGCCGCCCAAGAACTGCCCGAACTGCGGAACCGAATATCTGCGTGACGGCCACGATATTCCTTTCGAGACCTTCCTCGGATTCAAGGGCGACAAGACTCCCGATATAGACCTGAACTTTGCCGGCGAATATCAGAACCGTTCCCACAGATATACAGAGGTTCTGTTCGGAAAGGAAAACGTATTTAAGGCCGGCACCATAGCCACTGTCGCCGAAAAGACCGCCATAGGCTATGTACGCAAGTACGCTGAAAAAAACGGTATAACCGTGAACAGGGCGGAGGAGATGCGTCTTGCTGCAGGATGCACAGGTGTGCGCCGCACTACAGGCCAGCATCCCGGCGGCATGGTGGTCATTCCAAGAATGAACGATGTTTACGAGTTCTGCCCAATACAGCATCCTGCCAATGACCAGAAAACAGATTCACTAACCACCCATTTCGACTTCCACTCCATACATGATACCGTGTGTAAGCTTGACGAGCTGGGACACGATGTTCCCACCATATACCGTTATCTTGGCGAGTACACTGGGATCGACGTTATGAACATATCAATGAGTGACCCGGAGGTCATGTCGCTGTTCACATCCACCGAAGCTTTGGGCGTTACGCCTGAGGACATAGACTCACTTACCGGAACATTTTCACTTCCGGAGGTCGGTACCTCATTCGTCCGCCAGATGCTTATAGAGACACAGCCCAAGACCTTTTCCGACCTGCTGCAGGTTTCAGGTCTTTCCCACGGCACAGACGTGTGGATAGGCAACGCGTCCGAGCTTATCGAGAAAAAGATATGCACAATTTCCGAGGTTATCGGTACCCGTGACAATATAATGGTCTATCTTATGCACAAGGGGCTTGAGCCGGATATGGCCTTCAAGATAATGGAGATCGTGCGAAAGGGCAAAGCCACCAAGCTGCTCACCCCCGAGCACATACAGGCTATGAAAGACCACGATGTACCCCAGTGGTACATAGACTCCTGCATGAAGATAAAGTACATGTTCCCGAAAGCTCACGCGGCGGCATATATGATAGCCACCCTGCGTCTTGGTTGGTACAAGGTGCATCGTGCAAAGGAATATTATGCAGCCTATTTCACTGTACGCAGCGATGATTTTGACGCTATGCTGGTGTGTAAGGGAAGAAGTGCCGTAAGGAACAAGATGCAGGAGATAAACTCAAAGATCGCCAGACATGAAGCCAGCGCAAAGGAGCAGTCCTCATACGCTACCCTACAGATCGTCAATGAGATGCTTGCAAGAGGCATTGAGGTGCTGCCTATAGATATATACAAGTCTGACGCAAGAAAATTTCAGGTTGAGGGCGAAAAGATCCGACTGCCGTTCTCATCGCTCTCAGGCGTAGGAGAAACCGCAGCAATCGCCCTTGCCGAAGCAAGGAACGATGGAGAATTTACCTCTATTGAGGATTTCCAGCAAAGAGCCAAGGTCTCAAAGACCATAATAGAGCTGCTCAAAGAGATAAATGCCTTCGCAGGTCTGCCCGAAACCAGCCAGCTCATGTTCATGTGATTTTTCCGGTCAGGGGGACTTTTCCGGCGGCGCAGAGCCTGCGCTCCCAATTCGCGGCGATTGACAAACAAACTTTGAACTACACCCCTCGCGCACAGAAGTTATTTTCAAAGACGACAATACAAAAGTTTCGCTCAAGCCTTTTCAGCGGCAAGCTGCCGCCCCTTCTCAGGCTTTATCAGTGCATATATTCCGGAAATCGGCAAAATTCGCTTTTGTCCAGACAAAAAACCTAATACTGTTATGTTAATGTCAACAAATAATACTATTGGTCGCTTGCTAATGTAAGAAAACTGTGATATAATCTATTCAATACTAAATGAGGATGAAGCAAACGATGGAAAATGAAAATATAGAAATAATAACTGTTCCTGTTCTTCCGCTTCGGGGGCTTGTGATTTTCCCCGGCTCAATACTGCATTTTGACGTAGCAAGAAAAAAGTCCGTCAATGCTCTCACCGCGGCGATGGATAACTATAACCAGAGCATCCTGATTACGGCTCAGAGAGATTCTTCCGAGAATGAGCCTGACACGGACGACTATTTTGAAACCGGTGTTTTTGCAAGAATACTGCAGATCGCCAAGATCTCAGATAACGTCATGCGTGTGGTGGTCAAGGGTGCTTACCGCGCCTGCGCAAAGGAATTTATAAACGGCAGGCTCTACACTACCGCAAATGTAGTCAAAGCTCAGGTTGTCAGCGCGGAGGACGGCCTTGAGACAGAAGCAAAGGTAAATCTCATCAAGGAAATGTTCAATGAGTATTCTATCATAAACGGTCATGTTCCACAGGATATGTACCTGACCATTTATGAGATGAAGGAGCCGGGCAAGCTTGCCGACTACATCGCTGACAATATTATCAGGGATTACCGTAAAAAGCAGGAGATCCTTGAACTGTTGGATGAATCCAAGCGGCTTGACAAGATCGCCGAAATGCTCAGCTATGAAAACGATCTGCTCATGATGGAGGAGAAGATCTCCGAAAAGACCAAAATGGGCATGGACGATAATCAGAAAGAATACTATCTGAGGGAGCGTATCAAGGCTATCCGTGACGAGCTTGGCGAGGGTGAAGAAACAGATGCTGAGGTTCTCGAATACAAGGATAAAATAAAGGCGCTCAAAACCACAGATGAAAACAAGGAGCGCTTACTCAAAGAGCTTCAGAAACTTGAAAAGATGATGTCCAGTTCAGCCGAGGCAAATGTTGTAAGAAACTATCTTGACGCATGTCTTGAACTGCCCTGGGGCATATACACCAAGGAAAAGAATGACATAAAGAAAATAAACGCCAATCTTGACAAGAATCATTACGGTCTGAAAAAGGTAAAGGAGACAGTTGTTGAGGCTCTTGCAGTCAGAAAGCTCAATCCCGATATAAACGGTCAGATACTTTGCCTTGTGGGGCCTCCGGGTGTAGGCAAAACTTCAATAGCCATGTCTATCGCCGAAGCGACCGGAAGAAAGTACCAGCGAATCGCTTTAGGCGGCATACATGACGAAGCGGAAATAAGAGGTCACAGAAGAACTTATATAGGTTCAATGATGGGCAGAATAATGAACGCAATAAAACTTGCCGGTTCTGCAAACCCGCTTATTCTTCTGGATGAGGTGGACAAGCTCGGCAAGGATTTCCACGGAGATCCGACATCCGCTCTACTGGAAGTGCTTGACGGTGAGCAGAACGCCACATTCTACGATCATTATGTTGACCTGCCGTTTGATCTGAGCAAGGTAATGTTCATCACTACAGCCAACGACCAGTCTACCATACCCGCACCTTTGCTGGACAGAATGGATATTATCAACCTTGACAGCTATACACGCGAGGAAAAATTCCAGATAGCAAAGCTGCATCTTGTATCAAAACAGCTGAAGCGTCATGGGCTCAGCGGGCATCAGATGAAAATAAGCGATGATGTTATCTACGATATCATTGACAGCTATACAAGAGAAGCCGGTGTGCGTTCGCTGGAGAGAGCGATATCCCGAATTATGAACAAAGCTGCCGTGAAGATAGTTTCCGGCGATGTAAAGAGCGTCAGGATCAACCTTGAGAATATCGAGGAATATCTCGGTTCAAGAAAATACAAGCTTGACGATTTTAACAAGAGCGATGAAGTCGGTCTGGCGACCGGTCTGGCATGGACATCTGTAGGCGGCGAGACCCTGCCGATAGAAGTAGCGGTAATGTCAGGCAGCGGCAAGATCGAGCTGACAGGCTCGCTCGGCGATGTTATGAAAGAAAGTGCACAGGCGGCCTATACTTGTGTGCGCACAATGGCGGACAAGCTCAATATCGACTCCGAATTCTACAAAACCAAGGATATTCACATCCATGTTCCTGAGGGCGCTGTTCCGAAGGACGGCCCGTCAGCCGGGATCACGATGGCGACCGCGATAACCTCGGCGCTTACGGGTATCCCTGTAAAGAGTGACGTAGCAATGACGGGCGAGATCACCATAAGGGGCAGGGTGCTGCCGATAGGCGGACTCAAGGAAAAGACCATGGCTGCCTACCGTATAGGCATCAAGACAATTATTATTCCACAGGATAATAAATCCGACCTTGATGAGGTCGATGACGTCGTTAAAAACTCGGTGCATTTTGTTCTTGCCGATAATATTGGCAAGGTGCTTGACACCGCGCTCGCAACACAGTAAAACTGAGGCTCTTGCTCATTTTGCAAGAGCCGATTTTATATACAAAACACGAGGTGAAATATGAATTTTCAGATAGCAGAATTCAAGGCGGCATACGGAAAATCCACCCAGATACCGCCCTCAGAAAAGCCGGAGATCGTTTTTTCGGGCAAGTCAAACGTGGGCAAGTCCTCCCTCATAAACAAGCTGCTGAATCGAAAATCAATGGCAAGAGTCAGCGCGAAACCTGGCAAGACCGCCACAATAAATTTCTTTTCATTAAAGGACGCCGACCTGGTTGACCTTCCGGGTTACGGTTATGCTCAGGTCAGTCAGGCGGAAAAAAAACGCTGGGCGGAGCTTGTCGAGGGGTATCTTGCTCAGGACAGGAAAATAGCTCTTGTTGTACAGATATGCGACATGCGGCATACTCCGACAGAAAACGACATGACGATGATCGAATATCTTTACAACAGCGGGCTTAACTTTATAATCGCCCTGACAAAGATGGACAAGCTTAAAAAAACACAGCAGCAGAAGCGTCTCGAAGAGCTTCACGAGGAGCTGAGTGCTTATTCCGGGCTGAAGCTATTTCCGTGTTCGTCAAATGACGGTTCAGGTATTGAAGAGATAAGGCGGGCTATTGAGCAGGCAGTCGCTGAATGCAGAACCGAAGAATAATCAGCTCATCCGAAAACATTATAATATATTCAAACAACTCAAAGACCGGACAGTTCTTGCAGTCTGTCCGGTTTTTTCTATAAACACAAGTTTTTTTGGAAAGGTTTTTTCCCCCGGGACAGAGCAGCTTTCTTTAACGACAATGAAATGAGAGTTGACAGTATAGGAAATATGATATATAATTTAACTTGAGTTAGTATAAATTGGCACATTTGACTGTAAGCATGAATAATTACCTGCAGCGCGATAAAGGAGCAAAGTCTCTGCACTGAAAAGGAGAGTTAGAATTGGCTGATGCAATAAACGAAAATAATGAAAAAATTGTGAGAGTGATCGGAATAGATTTCGGCACCTCTTCAACATATATGAGCATCAAACGCTATGACATGCGCGATCCTACAGAGGACAGCTTCAACTACATCCCTGTTTCTTTCGAGCACGGAGAATCAAAGGGCAGCATGATCTCCGTTATAAGAGAAAACAGCGACGGTACTCTTGATTTTGGCAGAGTTGCAAATGAGGAAGCTGATGGTGCGGTTGTGTACAGTAACTTCAAAATGAACCTTGAAAGTCCGGATGAAGCCCTGCGGGAAAAAAGCCGCTGGCTGGTGAAAGAGCTTTTCAAGTATCTCCATAAAATGTACGAACAGCAAATCGCCCAGCTCGGTGAAAAGGATGATGCAGTAGAGACAAATATTTCCTACCCTGTGAAGTGGCAGAGAAGCACCGCCGACTTTATGATAAACGCGGCAAAGGAAGCCGGTTTTGAAAATGTCACCGGAATAGATGAGGCCACCGCGGCAGTTACAACGGTACTGTCACGCAGCTTTGATAATTTTGCGCTTACAAAGATGATCTCGCCGGACAAGCCCGGTTACATTATGCTTGTGGATATGGGCGCCGGCACGACCGATTGCGCACTTTGCAAGTATTCATTTGAAGCTGAAGAGACAGGAGAGATAAAGGCAAATTCTCTGAAAGTGGAGATAATAACCTGCTGGCCTGTAGGTGAGGACGACCCGACATTTGGAGGAAGAGAGATAGACCAGGTACTTGCAGGACATATTGAGGACTTCCTCAGAAAGATAGTTGCACCTGAACTGCAGGGATACGTTTCCAACCTTGTCAGCGTAGGAAATAACGTGAAGCTCTGGAAGGAAAACAATGTTTCACCGAACCTGAACAAAGGCAGACCGGTCACTGTCTGCGGATTTATCAGGGCTTACCTTGGCACAGCCGGAGTAAAGTTCCCGCCGATGACCCGCGAAAGTTTTGAAAAGCTTATTGAGGACAAGCTGCAGGACTATGTTGAGCTGATAACCGGTTGTCTTGAAAAAGCAGCTTCAATAGACCCCTGCCTTGAAGAACAGGGGCTTGATATGGTGATCCTTGCCGGCGGTCACAGCTCATGGTATTTTGCAAAGGATATTATTGACGGTACGATGCCGGGGCTTCCGGACAGCAATGTAATTTCCCGTGTCCGTGAGGACAAAAACAGGGTGTTTACTTTACCGAATCCACAGTCCACGGTGGTGCTTGGGCTGGTTTACCGCCGCCTGCTTTCATCCATAACACTTAAAAAGTCAGATATGGTCGATGAATCGTGGGTCGAACTGCTGAACAATGCCATTCCCAATCCCGAATTTTTTTCCGAACTGCGCGGCGACGGCGAGGATGTGGCTATCTACAGCGTTGCGAGGGATTTTACCCTGCATTATAATTTTGCGGCTCCTGCAGAAACCATGGTGCACGTCTCCGTTTTCGATTCCAACAGGAGAATCTACGACATGTTCTACAACAAGTTTTTCTTTTCGGATAAAAACAAACAGATATGTTTCTGTGCCGAAAAGAATGATGGTTCCACATGTGGTTTTGCGGTGACGTCATACGGTATATACTACGAAACCTTCCTGAGTACACGCTGTATCCCATGGGATACGTTCCTTTACTATCCCTTACAGTATTCCGGCCGCAGCTTTGACAAGCTTTCTGTCGGTGATACCGTTCTCCCGGTCAATCGTGCAAGTGTAAGGCTTTGCATGGAGTATCTGCTTGCTCTCCAGACATATATCCGTTCACGATTAGGAATGTAGAGCAAAAAATCAGATCATGCCGTTTATTTTTTCTTTTTTCTGTAACCTTTTACAGTGCTAAAGTATTATATTATATGAAAGATGGTTTTCTGAGGAACAAAAATGTTTCCGGAGAGCTTCAACATAATAAATTAAAAATCAAATTATATAAGGAGGAACAAAAGTATGAGCAATGAATATGATATGGGTGTTACTCCCATGGAGGAGCCGGAGAACACATCGGAGATCTTTACACCTGATGAATGTTCTGAGCAGCCCTTTGACCCCACCTCGGAATTTGCCGAGTTTGACAGCATCACCCGTGAGGTGACCGACATGAACGAAAACCCGGCGGCAGCTCTTTATGGGCTTGAGGGTGACGCTCTGCCGGAAGGCGTCAGCGCTACTGATTATGAATTTACTAAGGGAGATACCGGCGTTTATCGTTCAAGACTGCTTGACCTGAACGGCGACGGTATCTACGAGACTATGGAAATAACCAAGATGGGTATTGCCGGCCCGACCGCCGTACTTTACAGAAAGGATCTTGACGGTGACGGCAGAACCGACCGTGAGGACGAGTTCCATTTCAGAGCAATACCGGAATATGACCCATCTGCAAACGGCGTCAGAGAGTCCGTACACGCCGCCGAGAGAATAATCCGTGTGGATTCCGACGGTGACGGCAGCTTTGATGTAAAGCAGACTCAGTTCAACGAAATGTACGCGATCCGTGACGGGTTTAACAGCAGGTATTTCAAGCCCGTCTTTTCTGAGGTGCGCGACGAAGCTACCGGCGAGTGGCGTGTAGTTACCGAAGCTCCTACTACAAAAGAGCAGCTTGAGCAGCAGAAAGCAGATCAGGAGAAGATAGATCTTGCTCTTGAAACTACCGGCACACCTAAAAGCATCATCACAGATACGGACGAGACCGCTGACACAACCGAATCCGCTGATCCAGAGGAAACAACCGATGCTGTTGAGACCGCCGATACCACAGTTCCCGAAGACCGCAACGACTTCATAGAGGACGAGGAACTCGATGAGGACGAAGACTTTGATG
>JAFTCS010000242.1 GCA_017454565.1 Clostridia bacterium | reverse complement strand
ATGGACGCAAGGAGGCGCTCCCGTTCTTTGGCCGCCTTTTCCTGTGAGATCTGTTCCAGCGCCTTCAACTCCACATAATTGGCGCTGCCCTCGATCTGCTCCGTGCGCGCCTCATAGTCATACTCATACGGAAAGCGTTCTTTTCTTGCGGCACGCATGGCGAGCAACTGCCGGAAACGCTCCGTCTGTGCCGCTTCATCGCCGTCGTTTGCCCTGTCAGACAATGCGCGGAGCAATTCGGCCTCCCTGTAGCGGGTGCCGATATTTTCCGTATGATAGCGATATTTCATTGAAGCAAGCCTGCGAATATGATATAGTAAACTTGAGGTCGCGGCCACTTGAGGTCGCAATTTGCGACCTCAAGTTTAGAGAGAGGTATGCTATGAGCAAGGAAATCAAATCTACCGAACTTATAACACAGGAGCAGGCGGCAATCACAGAATCCACGATAGATATAAGAAGTATGATACACATTGTGCGCGGCCAACAGGTCATGATGGACTATGATCTTGCCTTTCTGTATCAGGTCGAAACAAAGCGCTTAAATGAGCGAGTGAAGCGTAATGCAAATCGCTTTCCTGAGAGCTTTTGTTTTCAACTGACAAGAGAAGAGTTCAACGACTTGAGGTCGCAAAATGCGACCTCAAGTGAGGAGTATGGCGGCCGTAGATATTTGCCCTATGCTTTTACAGAGCAGGGAATAGCTATGCTGTCAGCTGTGCTGCGTAGTGATGTAGCAGTAGATGTGAGTGTCCGCATCATGAACTCCTTCGTTGAAATGAGGCGATTCCTTGCAAGCAATGCGCTTCTCTTCGAGAGAATCAGCGCAGTGGAACTAAAGCAGTTAGAATACCAGAAAAAAACAGATGAGCGGCTAGAAGAAGTATTCGCATATATCTCAAATCACATTGAGACCGATCAGAAGATCTTTTTTGAAGGACAAATATATGATGCGTTCAGCCTGCTGGTCGATATTATCAAGAAGGCGAAGAAGGATATCGTTCTGATAGATGGATACGTGGATGGAGTAACGCTGGATATGCTTTCAAAAAAGAAGAAGGGCGTTTCTGTGCGGATCCATACCTATCCGAAGTCAAAACTGACTGAGACGGATATTTCCAAATTTAACAGCCAATATCCGAACTTAGTTGTCACCTGTGGGAAAGAATTTCATGACCGGTTCCTGATCTTAGATCAGAAAACGGTTTATCATATCGGGGCATCCATAAAAGACGCCGGCATGAAATGTTTTGCATTGAGCCTGATGCGGGATATGGATGCGGCGAAAGATATACTGGAGAAAATATAAATATGGATGATTACAGAGTCTATGACAAAGCATGTAAAATCAAGAGAGCGTGTATCTGAGCATGGTGAAGTCTTTACGAATGAGCGAGAAGTAAATGCCATGTTGGATCTCGTCAAGCATGAAACAGAGAGAATTGACAGTCGTTTCCTTGATATAAAAACACTGAGATTGATACAATTTAATTATTCCTCCGCAGGTATTGCCGCTTGAGGGGTAAGTTGGCGTTTGAGCGGTAAGTTGCGTAAGTCGGGGTGCCCGGCTGCTTTTATCGGTAAAGTGTTCATACATCGTTGGTATAATAGACGGCGAGAAACACGAAGCTGACAGAGGTGAAAACATGGCTTATGAAGAAGAGAATATTGTTCTGGAATGGCTGGATTATCTTAAAGACCTGAATGTTGAAACAAAGAAGATGTTCGGTTGCTATTGCCTATACTGTGATGGTCAGGCTGTCGGCTGGATTCATGACAGTGTTTTGAGCTTACGAGAAGTTGGGTTGGATTATTTGCCAAAAGACATTAAAAGGCCGAGCAAAGAAGGCAAAATACAAGAACTTGTTATTCCTCTCGATTATGCAAATGCTAACTGGCTACCCAAGGCAGTACAGGATACAGCAGATATAAGAAAAAGGCGGGTTAAAACCTGCTTGTCGAGGTAACCGCCTACTGAGATGCATTTCATAACTGTATAGAAAAAGGGCTTCCGAAGCTCTGCTGTAAAACACAGCGGAACCTCGAAAACCCTTTATTTCAAGCCTTTTTCAGCACTTATGTGCCGGAGAAGGCTTCTCCTCTCATCCGCCTCGATTCTCGCCATCGGCGAGCCGGTATTCTGGAAGGAGCTGATCCTCCTGCACACGGCCTTTTTGCTGCTGCAGATACAGCTTGCGGGCATCTGCTTTGGCATCTCCGCGCTCCTGCACCGTGGCAACGCCGGGCTGGGGCTCGAGCTGGCACTCGTTTTTTATTTCCTGAACCTCATCGCAAACATCAGCGACAGCGCTTCTTTT
>JAFTCS010000241.1 GCA_017454565.1 Clostridia bacterium | reverse complement strand
GCAGGTTCCCGTTACGGTCAGTCCTGACTGTGACATTCTCGCGGTTTTACCCAATGATGCCCGCTGGGTTATCCCTCCCGTATCTCTTGGCTGGCACTATGAGCCCGATCATGCTCTCCCATCCGAGTAATCCAAACCGCAACAGCTTCGTCGGTATCCCGCAAGAGCGCCGAGATTCTTTCAACTGCGTCCTGTGCGGAGCAGCAGCGATAGACATTCTTCCTATCATCTGTAAAAACTGCGCATTCCATTCCCTCACCCCCTTTCTGTTGTTTCATAGAAACAACACTATCATTCATAGAAACTTTTGTCAAGACTTATTGTTTCATTGAAACATTTTCCCTTGACTTTTTTGAAAATTGCTTTATAGTAAAGTTATTGGAGGTGATATAGATGACTGAAAATGAGCGGATAAGAATAGTACGCGAAAGCAAAAACCTTACTTTAGAGCAATTCAGTAACAAAATCGGTGTTTCGCGACCTGCAATGTCAAATATAGAAACAGGGAGACGCGGAGTGACCGACCAAATGAGGCGATCCATCTGCCGCGAGTTTAACGTCAACGAGGAGTGGTTGCGCGACGGCGTTGGCCAGATGGAGCGAAAAGCGTTTGACCTGCGCGATCTGCTGGAACGCAACCACGCCACCCAGCTGGAGATTGACCTTGTGCAGGCATATTTTGAATTGGATACAGCGACCCGCGAGACCGTCATGGACGCCCTCAAGCAGATGTTCGCGTCCATGCGCGGCGAGGAGACGCCGGAGCGCTTCGGCATGACCCGCGAGCAGTATCACGTGGAACTGGATCGCCAGCTCGACGACGAAGAAAAAGCGGAGGAAAACTCCTCGGTCTCTGGTCGGCCCGCCTCCGGCTCCGCAGGGGCATAAAATAATCGCGCCCCAGGCGGGCGCGGAAAAATTGTAGCTGACTTCTCCGGTGGTTACGCTATAATGTAATTAGGCTAAAGACGTGAGTAGGGTCCATGCCTAAACAGCGGAACCCCTCGGAAGGCGACCACTTCCGAGGGGTTCCTTGTCATTGAATTACACATATTTGTAAATATTGACAATTGACAGTATCACTTATAAGTAATATTTTATGCATAGAGGGGGCATGATATGCGTAGAGATGATATTATAAAGCAACTTGACCCAATTTTTGCATACTTTCACCTTGCATCAGGTTTTATTTCTGCTTTGGCAGATTTGATTGCAGGAAGCGGATATGAATCAGCTGTGTTTAAACTTTTATTGATTAGGCTTCGGGTTTTGCAGGTTCTTGGTGTCGAAGCCGTGAAGCAAAAAGAATTTGAGTCGCTTTCCGGGTCTGGTATTTTTAGTATGCATCTTGCGGGGCAAGGCTTTAATCTTCGCGTTTTATATGGGTTTATGCCTGACCGCAGGCCAATTCTATTACTGCCCTTCTTCGAACGAGCAGGGAAAAAGGCCACTGACTATTCTGACAGGATTCAAGAAGCAGAAAGAATATTTAAAAAGGAAAAGGAGTTGCATTCAGATGGATCGAACAGTAATGAATGATTTGGTAGATGCGCTTGTACCTGAAATAGGTGCCGAAGATCTGATGCTTGCCAGTCTTCAGGCGATGGTTTCCTCCGAAATTACAGTAAGACGTCAACAGCTAAACTTGACACAAAAAGATTTTGCAAAAATGCTAAATGTTTCTCAAAGTCTTGTTTCACGCTGGGAAAATGGAGACGAAAACTTTACATTGAAAACTTTAGTTGATATTGCATCGAAACTCAATATCACAATGCAGTCACCTTTTAAGCTGTCGCCGGCAAAAGCGCAGTACTTTAATAATGGTAAAGTTGCAGTTTTAAACAGTTTAAAAACTTACCAACCTTCTGGCCACTATTTGCCGTTAAATGATTACGCTGCGGCAGATGTCGAAGACGACCTGAAAGAAATGTGAGGCGATACTATGAACATTTATGCAAACGGCTTTTATGCTGCAATTAAAAAAGACAAAAGCGAATATGTCCTTACGCTTCTTCAAGAAACCCCTAAGTTTGATAAAAGCGGCAAAGTTATAGAAAGCATAACAGAACCCGTAGGCACATTTACGCTTTCTCAAGAATGTGCCAAAGCTCTTGCTCAGGATTTGTGTGCAGCCTATTTGCAACCCATCAGCAGTACTGAAAACTAAATAACGGAAGATAAGGAAGCCTTGCTATGAAAAGCAATAACGCTTTACAATCAAGCAACAGCGAGGCTTTGCGCCTCGCCGCCGCTTATATCCGCGTCAGCACGGACGATCAGGTGGAGCTGTCGCCGGACTCCCAGCTTGCGGAGATCCGGAAGTGGGCCGCATCGCACGGGTATCTGGTCCCCGACGAGTATGTGTTCCGAGATGAAGGCATCAGCGGGCGCAAGGTGGTCGGCCGCGACCAGTTCAAGCGCATGATCGGCACCGCCAAGCAGAAGCCGAAGCCCTTTGACGCGATCCTGCTGTGGAAATTCAGCCGCTTTGCCCGCAACCGCGACGACGCGGTG
>JAFTCS010000240.1 GCA_017454565.1 Clostridia bacterium | reverse complement strand
GTTGCGCTCTACCAGATGAGCTACATCCGCATATGGTGCTTCCGGACGGAATCGAACCATCGACACGGGGATTTTCAGTCCCCTGCTCTACCGACTGAGCTACAGAAGCATGAGCGATCCGGAACGGGATCGAACCGTCGACCTCTAGCGTGACAGGCTAGCGTTCTAACCAGCTGAACTACCGGACCGTATGGTGGGAACAACAGGGCTCGAACCTGTGACCCTCTGCTTGTAAGGCAGATGCTCTCCCAGCTGAGCTATGCTCCCATCTCGTTTCAAGACCGGCTTCGTTTCTTTGTTTCTGCCGTATCTCTCAGCGACTTCATTATAATACCATACAGAACATAATTTGTCAAGCTTTTTTTTGATTTTTTTTCGGATTTTTTCCGTGTCAGAGAAAACCGGCTGTTCATGCGGGCTTTGAAGCGTTCCCCCTGCTTCAATAATATAATATGCGCGAAAAATAAAAAAATTACTATTCTTATGAAATTATTCCGTAAACTGCTCCACCGGTATGCCAAGCTGATTCAGTATATCTATAAATCCGTCATAGACCTCATCCCGGGAAAAATCCGCAGCTTCAAGCTCCTGATCGGTCATGGCATTCAGGCGGCGGTAGAAATCCGTTGCCAGCTCCACATATCTGTCGGAAAATTCGATATTTTCAAAAAGTGCATCCTCCGCCTCGCATATCTTTCCTTCCTTCAGGAGCCGCATTATGGCATAGTAAACCTCGTCAGTGTGCGACAGCATATCGGAAGCCGATGGCTGGTACTCCACGATCTCCTTTTTGAACACCAGACTGGACACAAACCTTGCCACAATGTCTATCTGCCGCATTACCCAATCATCCTGAAATCCCATAATATCCTCCTTAGCTTTCGCCCGCCAACACACCGGTAGAAAAAGCGCACAGTAGATTGAATCCGCCGGTATAGGCGTCCACATCTATTACCTCGCCGGCAAAATACAGACCGCTTATCAACTTCGACTCCATGGTTTTCGGGTCGATCTCCTTTACGGACACACCGCCCGATGTGACGATAGCCTCTTCTATCGGGCGGAAGCCCTTGACTGTCAGTGAAAAGCCCTTTAGCAGCGTGACTATCCTGTGCCGTTCGGTCCTCGTTATCTCGCTGCAAATGCGTGACGCGGGTATGCCGGACATTTCCGCAAACATTTTCACCATACCACCCGGCAGCAGAGAGCGCATAAGCTGCAAAACATTCTCGGTGCGTCTTGCGCTTATCTCGCGCAGAAGCCGGGCGTCAAGCTTTTCTTCACTCAGGGCGGGCTTCAGGTCAACAGACAGGCGGTATCTGCCGCTTTCCATCTCCCTTATGTGAGAGCTTGCGCTGAGCACGATCGCCCCCGACACCCCGTAATTCATGAACTGCAGCTCACCGAAATCGCTGAAAATACGCTTGCCGCCGTTATTGTTGTCACAGACTGTAAGAGAAGCGTTTTTTATCAGCAGCCTGTCAGCATCGCTGCTGATGCTCTCAACAGTCTCCAGCGGAACAAGGGACGGTTTGAGCGGCGTCACAGTATGTCCAAGCTTACGGGCAAAACCATACCCGTCACCGGTCGAGCCTGTTAATGGATAGGAGCATCCGCCGCAGGCGATTATTATTTTATCAAAAGTGAAGCTCTTTGAAGCCGTTTCCAGACCTGTAATACGTCCGTCTTTGCTAAGAATATCAGTCACCGGCTCGAAGATCAGTCTGACACCCTCTTTGCGCGCGACTCTGAGTAAGGTATCCGCGACGTCGTATGCCTTGTCGGAAACAGGAAAGACCCTGTTCCCTCTCTCGGTTTTCAGGGGCAGACCGTTTTCCTCAAAAAATCTCATGGTATCCTCCGGAGAAAAGCGGTTGAGCGCACTGAAAAGGAACCTGCCGTTTGTGGGCGTGTTGGCTATTACTGTCCTGACGTCACAGTTGTTGGTCAGGTTGCAGCGCCCCTTGCCGGTGATACACAGTTTCCTGCCTATCTTACTGTTCTTTTCAAAGACAGTTACCCGGTCTCCGCTTTTAGCCGCAAAAACGGCAGCCATCATCCCCGCTGCTCCTGCTCCAATAACAGCCGTGTTCCTGCCGTTCAATCGGTTTCATCCTTTCTGTTGTTCTGGTAAACATCGTATTCCTGCCATATATTCTCAAGAGTGCCAAAGGTATCCTTGACCTCTTTTTCCATTTTAAGCACAGTAGCCACAATGAGGGCGTTTATCATGCTCAGGGGCGCAACAAGGGAATCGACCACCGCAGCCATGTCACTCTTGGCTATGAGTATATGGTCAGATACCGCCGCAAGAGGACTTGACATGCTGTCGGTAATGGCTATTACCGTGGTGCCTCTTCTCTTTGCAAAGGTCATGGCCTGTATAGCCGCGTTGGAATATCTTGGAAAGCTGATGCCGATTATAACATCGTCCGCAGAGATACGAAAGAGCTTCTCATATATTTCAGTTTCGCCATAGTTGCTTATAACCTTGACATTCTCAAATATAAGAGAATAGTAGTAGCCTAAAAATGAAGCCAGTGCAGCAGAGCTTCTCACCGCGAAGATATAGATAGTCTTTGCGTGAGATATAGCCTCTACAGCCTTTTCAAAATCCTCTTTTGAGGTCTCCTCAAGGGTCTTGCGTATCTTCTCGATATCCTTGTTAAGGACGCCCTCCAAAACATTACCGCCGCTGAGACGACTCTGAGTCACCTCTATGCGCTGCACCGAGGTCAGCTTGTCCCTTATCATTTCCTGCATTGCTTTCTGCATCTGAGGGTAACCATCATATCCCAGCTCTGTGGCAAAGCGCACCACGGTAGATTCACTCACCCCCACTGTGCTGCCCAGCTTGGAAGCAGTCATAAAAGCCGCCTTATCGTAATGTTCGGAAATAAAGCCGGCAATTAGCCTTTGTCCCTTTGAAAACCTGTGCTTTTGTTCGCCGATCTTAGCCAGCAAATTCTTATTCATGTCGATCACCTTTTATGGAAAAACCTTTCCTAAAACCGCTGAATTTTATGTCTCATTTATAATAGACCCTGTTTTCCTTTCTCGGTGCAGGTTCGGGCAAAGCTCCGTCATAATAGCCTATTACGCAGTGGCCTATTCCCTCGTAATCGCCCTCTATACCCAACTCTTTAAGGAAATTTTTGCCCTCTTCGCTTTCAAATTCCTCCTTGGCGCGGTGTATCCAGCAGCTTCCAAGCCCCAGAGAATGTGCCGCAAGCATAAGGTCGCCCATAACAAGGCTGCCGTCGTAGATATATGTGGGTCTGCTTCTGTCGGCTAAAACGATGAGCACCACAGGCGCGCCGTAAAACGGGTCGAATCCCTCGTTCCAGCCGCCTATCTTCCTGTTCGCTTCCGAGAGTCTGTCTCTCGTTTCCTTATCCGTGACCGCAATGATTATCGCAGACTGACTGCCCCTGCCGCTTGCCGCAAATGTACCTGCATTTATTATTTCATCAACAAGCTCCTTGGGAACCTCTTTGGGAACAAAAGCTCTTATGCTTCTGCGCCCGGTTATAGCCTTTATAACTTCATTCATATCCGTTTTCCTTTCATAAATATCTTTTTTTCGGGGGCCAGCGTGACGCCGGATCCCTGTTCGCGGGGATTGATAAACAAAGGGGGAACTATACTACCCGCGCACGGCAGTTCACACCATTCGCGGTGCGTTAAGTCTGGGTTAGAATAAACACCTGAATCCGTGAAACTCAAATAGCAAAAATAGCTGAAATCAGGAAAAACAGAGCTTTACGATCAAAAGTTT
>JAFTCS010000239.1 GCA_017454565.1 Clostridia bacterium | reverse complement strand
TGAAGAAATGCAGCAGAAGGCAGCCGACACCGATACTATTCAGCCCATGTTCAGGGCAGGGATCCACGACGGGGTTATCTATCAGTACAAGTCGGTTATCCGCAAAATAACCCTTTCCGAGGGTATTACAAGGATATATGCAGGCGCATTCAAGGAATTTACCTCTCTTGAAGAGGTAGTTCTGCCCAGTACGCTTACGTCTATCGGCGACGAAGCATTTTCGGGATGTACTAACCTGAAAAAAATAAACTTTCCGGATAAGCTTTCGAGTATCGGAAAATCCGCCTTTTATGGCTGTACAAGTCTTGAAACGGTCTCCATTCCGGCTGGCATCAGAATTCTCGGAGACAAGGCGTTTTCGGGCTGCACTTTGCTCATGGATATCACACTGCCGGAGTCGGTGCAGTCGGCGGCAATAAAGGCTTTTGACAGCTACGACCGGCTTGCGGGTGAAAAACAGACTGTGGACGGTCTGAAATACTGCGGCACTATTCTGACGGGCTATGAAAAAATTCCGGATAACGGCATAATAAGTATTCGGAAAGGCCCAACTATGATAGGCGACCGGGCATTTGCAAAATGCACCGGATTGACGGAGACTGTCATTCCGGACAGCGTTACATACATAGGCGATTCCGCATTTGAGGGGTGTACAGGGCTGGAAACTATCGTGGTACCCGACAGTGTTGCGGATATAGGTGATAATGTGCTGTCATTATGCAAAAAAGAGATTACTGCCGTATACGCCAACCCGGAAACCCCGGTATACAAATATGCCGGAGATATCGGTCTGACAGTAAAGCCGGTCAATGAATATTATGACCCGGAAGGTACTTCTACGGATAAGCAATCCTCGCTCTCCGTTGAGGACAGCGCCCTTTCATCGGCTGTATCCGACAGCGTATCGCTTGCAGACTACAAGCCAAAGCCTCAAATAACAGGGGGAAGTCTTCCTCTGCCGTTGTACATTTCAGTTACGGCCGTTTTGCTTATAATAATAGCGGCAGCAGTTATCATAATCAGAAAAAGAAAAAAACAGCAATAGACTTCCTTGGAAATTTCCGAAGCACCATCTTTCTTGTCTCTTTTGCGAGATCCGGCACTTCTCCAATTTCCGGGAAAGTCTAATAAAAAAACAGAAGGTTTGTAAAGCACTGTGCTCACAGACCTTCTGCTTTTTTGTCGTTAAAACGCATAATTATTCTATTGTCTGATTCGTAAGAAAGCGGCACAAAACAGGGCGGTACTGCCGGTGCGGCAGTGTCCCTTATTATACACTGGTTACTTTTATGCACCCTGAGCCTTATCGTCCGGGATACCCTTCTCTATAACAACATCAACGGCGCTAAGCAGCTCGCGGTATTTCTTGAGCATAAATTTAAGGTATTCCCTGCCTTCGTCGGTTATGGTGTAGTAATTTCTTGTCCTGTGGCTCTCGGTTATTTCCTGCGAATACTCGCATACATAGCCAAGCTCCTGCAGACGGTACAAAACAGGGTACAGAAAATTCATTTTATAGGTGCTGTTGCTCCTTTTTTCAAGCTCCTGCGAAAGACTATATACATACATAGGCTTTTCGTTCAGCAGCAGCAGTGTCATCATAGGGCTTGTTGCTCTCTTGAACGAATCTTCAAACGAACTTTTTGCGTCCTTGTTAGATATCCTTCCCATTGCTCATCTTCCTTTCCTAATACTGTTAGTTATTATAATACCAAAAAAGAACCATTTTTTCAATATATATTCCGAAAATTTGTTGTTAATTTACTGTAAATAATCTATGTAAATAACATTGAAAAAATTTAAGCTTATAACGGGAAAGGTTACTTTTCTGTCATTATCCGGAATTTGTGAAGCTCAAATAGAAAAAATGCTGAAAGCAGGATAAACAGAGCTTCACAATCAACAACTTTATTCTTTGAATATCACCCAATGGGTACGTTTTCGCCGCCTGTCGGGTGCGTGACTGCACTGGACAATCATATTTTGGAAACAGGCTTTGCATCGTTGCCTTATCCGTTTTCAAAACGAAAACGATGTTTATCTTTTTCAGCATTTCACGGATCCAGGTATAATAAAACAAGAGCTGCCGGTCGAAACCGACAGCTCCTTTTTATTAGTCAGATAAGAATATCAGGAACTATGCTTATCTTTCTCTCTTCTTCCTGCTGATGAGTACATAAGCGGCAGCAGCGGAACCAATAACGATCATAACGATCACAAGTGTAGGTGTGCTGTCAGCTGTAGGTACATAACCGGGATCAGGAATCGGCTTTGATGTCTCACTTGTCTGTGAGGGCTGATCAGAGGGCTGATCAGAGGGCTGATCTGAAGACTGTGAAGGTTCATCAGAGGGCTGTGAGGGGTCCACAACAGGATCATACTTGTTTACAACAGTATACAAAACCGGCCAGAGCTCTACAAGATCATCATTGGTGAAATCGGGAGAGTATACTATAGAATCCATATTCAGAAAAGCCTCGGGATCCATAAGGAACGTACAGAGAGCAACATCAAGCTCAGCGCTGTCAGCGTCAGCCGCAACTGTAAAGCTGCAGTTGATCTGGCTGTTCTGAGTGCGGTCGTAGTCCTTCTCATATTTGCCCCAGCTCATATCCCATGCGCCGTCTGCGCGAACCTTGAACTCATAGGTCTCGCCGGGCTTCAGGCCGTCCTTGATGGCAGCATAATACATGCCGATACCAAACTTATCTGTAAGCTCTATGTCGTTGCCCCAGCCGTTGAAAGAACCAACAACACCGTACTTACGTCCTGAAGCGTCAGGAATGAATACATAAGAAGAAACAGGGAAGTAATCAATAGCATCGTCTGAAGTATATTCGTCGCTGTTTACGAGAGAATCAGGATTATTCTTTGCATCGTCAGAAACCATTTCTGTGTTGATTATAATTACAAGTCTCTGACCCTTTTGAGTTATGGTTGCCTTGCAGTTTGTCTGGCTGTTCTGGGTGCGGTCATACTCAGGCTCATATTCGCCCCAGCTGAGATCCCAGCTGCGGTCTGCACGAACCTTGAACTCATAATCGCCAGGCTCAAGACCGTCAATTGTAGCTACATAGTTACCTGAAACAAAATAGTCATCCATGTACTGCATGGGAATGTCTTCGCTCCAGTTGTTGAAGCTGCCCATTACGCTGAGATTGTATTTTGCTTCGGGTACAGGCTCAGGCTCGGGTTCGGGCTCGGGCTTCGGGTCTACAGGCTTGGAAGAACCAAGGTCTACCCACTTTGTGCCGTCGTAAAGCTTCTGGTCGGTGTAAGCCATTGTAAGACCATCCTGCATTGCGCCGGGGATCTGGTCGCCTGCACCATTATTGAAGATCACCATGATGTGACTGCACTCTGCAAACTGCTCGGGAAGCTCATAGCTGTAGTAATTATCGCCGCAGTCTGTCATAGCAACGCCGGGCCATGTTGAGTTTGTGATGGTCGTAGAGCCGCTCTCGTCATAGACATATACGTTTACGGTCGTCCAGCCAGCCTTTGAGTTATCAAGAACCACGCCGCCTGCATTGAGGGTGGGAACCTTTCTCTCGGGAAGCTTTCTGTAGGTATATGTCATTGTTACCTGGCTGTCAGGATCAGACTCGGGAGCTGCTGTAAGAGTAAGGTAAACCTTTGAATCTTCAGGAATTTCAGCGCCGATGGTAATAACATCACCGTTACTGAAGCTGCCGGAATCATAAATACGGTTTTCGCCGTCAACTGTTACGGTATACTTTGCATCAGAAGCCTTTATAACGCTGAGAGTTACATTCATAGTGTCTTTGAACTCAGTGTCGCTAAGCTTGTCTGCATATACCTTGCTTACATAAGGTGAATCGTAAATTACAGCAATACCTGTCTCGCCTACTACGCCTGTGATGGAAGTTTCTGTAACAAGGAACTTGTTGCCGGATACTTCATCATAATATGTACCTGCAGGAACATAGCCTTTTACGTTCTCTACTGAAACATTGCCGCTGTCCTTGCCGCATACGAGAACGGCACCGCCGTTTTCACGGGTAACCACCGCGCAGTTGTCAGTTACGCCATAAGCGTCCTTTTTGCCTACCATTGCATTGTGGAAGTGGTTTACTGCGGATACTTCGGGCGCAGTAAAGTGCATTGTGCCCTTTACGCCTATTCTTATGCTGTCTTTGGCTGTTGCATAAGGTCTTGAGAGATAGAGCGCAGCAGCACCTTCTCTTGCGGCTGCAACTGCATAGCCTCTGTCAACAACGTTCTGTGAATAACCGTTGCTGCCCTGATTCTCGCCGTTTGAATATGTATCGTGGCTCTCGCCCCAGTATACAAGCTTGTCGGCAGCAATACCTCTGGCTGCCCAGTTGTCGGTATTCTTAGGAGCCTTGCCTGTATAGAAAGCGCGTGTTAAGTTGTCTGAATAGTTGTTGTCTGTAACAGAAAGATAATCGGCATATTCCTTCATAAGTACAGTGCCGTCTTCGCCGTTTACAGGGTTGTCGAGCACTTCGCCGTAGTTGTACAGACCTGATGCCGTTACCTTCTGCCAGAAAGCGCTGCCCTCACTGGGAAGAGAAATATGCTTTGCAGCATCCCAGCGGATACCGTCAACGCCCATTTCCTTGAGTTCATTGACGTAATTTACAACTACCTGCTGAACATACTCATTCTCGGTTGCAAGGTCCTTCATGCCAAGATCGCCGTCTGTGATCTGATGACGGTCGTTATAATCCGTTATGAAACCGAGATCATGCCAGTATTTGTCGTCCTTCAGGTCTTCCTGAATGTTTTCGTGGTTGTCTGCAAGGTGGTTGGCTACTACGTCAACTATTACCTTGATACCGTACTGTTCTGCTCTCTCGCAAAGCTCTTTAAGCTCTTCGGCTGTGCCGAGATCTCCGTTTTCAGCAACAGAGAAGCTCAGGGGCTGATAAAGCCAGTACCAGGGACCCGTACTTACAGAAGGCTGAACAGGTGATGTCTGGATGCTTGAAAAACCTGCCTTTGCGATGTCCTCGAGGGAATCAATGATGTCTGTATACTTCCAGTCATAGCAATGGAGTATAACGCCATCCTGGATGTTCTCTACCAGACCGTAGTCTGCGGAAGCAGCATTTACGGGTACAGAAACAGCTCCAAGACCTGCAAAAGCGGTCACAGCAAGAGCAGCTGTCAGAATAACGGAAACAGATCTTTTTCCGTATCTGCTCTTAGCGGGATTTGTTTGCTTTTTCACTTCTTATCACTCTCCCAAAAAATTATAATACGGCCTGTTCTCAGTTCCTTTAAGCTTTCAACCATTTCCTGAAATACGGTGCAAAACTCTCAGGAGCCTTTTCTTAAAGCCGCTATACATCATTATATTATCACTTTTTAACTGTTTTTGCAAATAGAATTTCCTGTCAGTTATAAAAAATAAACATAAATTTATTGAAATTATACGGTTTGAATCCATTTGCAATGTTATCTTTTACAAATAGCGCTATTGCCGTTTGTGGATAATGCTTTATTATTCAGGTTTTTATTGTCTTATTGCACAGATAGTCACTCAATAATTTTTCAGTGTTTAAAAATTTATTTACGGAAAATATTCTTTGCACAATGTAGCTTTTAAGATGTTTGTATGGTATAATTCGATCATATCAAAGAAAAAGGATGGGAACAAAATGATAGGAATAATAGGAGCTATGGACATTGAGGTAAACGGCATTATTGAAGAGATGACCAATACCAGGACCGAAACTATAAGCGGAACAAACTATACTGCAGGCGATCTCGGCGGCACCGGATGTGTTATTGCAAAATGCGGAATAGGCAAGGTAAACGCTGCCATGACCGCACAGACCATGATACTCCGCTATAAGCCTGACAGGATAATAAATACCGGCATAGGCGGCAGCACCAGTCTGCACACACATATAGGCTGGGTCGTTATAGCAAAAAACGTTGTTCAGCACGACATGGACACAACAATAATAGGCGACCAGCCCGGTGAGCTTTTCCTTCCCGATGAAAAAATAATTTACCTTCCCTGTGACGAGAAAATGGTTTCTGACCTTGAAAAAGCCTGTGATTCAGCCGGAGAAAGCAACCACATTACCGGCACAATTGCGACCGGAGACCAGTTCATAGGCGGAAACGAAAGAAGGCTTTCTCTTAACGAGCGTTTTGGTGCTCTGGCATGCGAAATGGAAGGCGGAAGCATAGGTCAGGTCTGCCGCATAAACCATATTCCCTTTGCCGTACTGCGTTCGATATCAGACAGCATGAGCAGCGAGGATGACGGTGTGGAATACTCCACTTTCAGCCGCGAAGCCGCCAGCCGTTCTATCCGCATCATAAACGAATATATCAAAGCTTATACCTGAATCGGTGAAACTCTGAAAAGGACAAACAGCGTTTTCGGGGGGTGCGAGTCTCCGGTGGAGACCCGCACCACTGTTCGCGTTGTTATTTTATTCTGACCGGCAATAAACAGATCTCGGCTGCGATGAAATTATTTATTACTAATTGTATATAATAATATTTTCACTACAAATCGTATTAATTTAATTTTAAAAAATCCTTGACTTTTATGCAGTACAGTGATATAATAACTAAGTCGTCAAGAGACGAAATGAGTTGGTGTTGATGACGTTGAGGGTCCACCCGTTCCCATGCCGAACACGGAAGTTAAGCTCAATGGTGCCGAAGATACTTGATTGGTGACGATCCGGGAAAATAGGAAGATGCCAACACATAAAAGCAGCCATCCAATAGGGTGGTTGTTTTTTTTTTGCTTTTTACTCTGCATAAAAAAATGTGCGTGACCGCCAGCGTGACGCTGTAGAGAAACAATTACCCTTTGAGTGCTATGTGCCGTTGGATTGCCGCCGGTGCCGATTTCGCGTTAATAGTTTACCCTGACCAGTAACAAAGCGCTCTCGATTTATACTAACTTCTGTGCGCGAGGAATGTAGTATCCCACTTGTTTATCAATCTACGCGAATTGGGTGCGCAGGCTCTGCGCCGAAACTTTTGTGTTTTCGATTTTGAAAAAGAATTATTGTGCGCGATAGTTTTAGTTTTGGTCAGAATAAACTATGAACGCGAAATAGGGAGCGCAGGCTCTGCGCTGCGAACAACGTTTTCGGGGGTGTCGGGGGGACTTTTTCGCAAAAGTCCCCCTGACTTGACTATGGATGCTTTTCATTGTAAAATAGTATTTGAAAAATTAGAACCAATCGGAGATGAATACTATGAACTCTGCAAAGGAAGCCGCATTGCTTATGTCCTCTCTGTCTGTATACAGGGGTATTACTTCAAGGACAGTGGCAAAGGCCTATTATGAGCTTCTGTGCTCTGTGAACAAACCCATTTTTGAATTTACCCGCGCATGGGGCAATTTTGTTGCCCTGCTGTGCGAACGTGACTGTATAGATAATTTTTCCGGGTACCTTACCGAGACCGCCCTCTATGATGAGAACATCTTTTCGAGAGCCGCTGCTGCCGGAAAGGAAAATGAGCTTTCTTCAAGGACTATTAATACTATCCGCCGTGACCTTTCGGTAATACAGCGCATAAGTATGATTTCACCCGACAGACTGCTGAACGACTATCTCTACCGTGACGAACTTGGAAGCGTGGTAAACAATCTCCCCCGCTGGAGCTGCGGTCAGCCCATAAGGGAGTTTCTGCACGAGGATGAGATAATCGACAATTTAGCCGAATTCTACCACAAAAACGGATGCGGAATGTTTGCAAGATACCGCGCGTTTATATGGAGAAACAAATCTATAGAGCCTGTTCCCTACCCCGACCCGATAAGTCTCAGCTCACTGAAAAGCTACGACGTGCAGAGAAAGCTTGTGGTAGACAACAGCATAGCTTTTCTTGACGGAGTACAGAGCAATAACTGTCTGCTTTACGGCGACAGGGGTACAGGAAAATCCTCCACTGTAAAGGCTATACTCAACGAGTATTATACCCGCGGATTAAGAATGGTCGAGATGCCCAAGGACAGACTTTCCGACTTTCCTCTGCTTGCGGAAAAGCTTGCGGAAGTACCGCTGAAATTCATAATTTTCATAGACGACCTTTCCTTTTCAAGCGATGACAAGAGTTATGCTCAACTGAAAGCCGTTCTCGAAGGCGGTCTTGCCGT
>JAFTCS010000238.1 GCA_017454565.1 Clostridia bacterium | reverse complement strand
GTAATCCACCATAATAACCGGCTCGCAGGTCTTTGCGGCAAGAAACTCGGCGTACATCCTCTGATATGAAGCTATGCCGAGCACAAACGCCCCACCGTGAAGATAGATTATTACATCATCGTTTGCAGAGCCAACGGCTGCGGTCACATCTACGGACACACCGGCTATCTCTTTCCTTTTTGTAACTGTACCGGATCTTTTGCGGCGTTTCTGATCACTTTCTTCCATATTCAACCTAAGGTCATCCCAGTTGAAATTATCCATATCTCCGCCGAAAGAGAAATTTTCGAACATTGACCTCACTTTTTTTACCACCAGTCTCATAAAAAGAGACCTGGCTTTTCTTTTTTCAACTGACATAATAAATCTCCATAAACTATATTGATAAGAAAAGACCAAAAATCATTGGATTGTCGCAGTATCGGCACAACCTACTTTCCTTCATTTTTCAGAACCGTTACACGGCAGCAGGCTTCCCGGCCGTTATAAGTGCGTATGGTGACCCATGCCGTACCCGGGCCGACTGCTGTGAAAGCGGCAGTCCAGTTGGTCTTTGTCATTTTTACAATCGAGCTGTTGCTTGTGCGATAGGTACGCGTTGCACAGCCGGCATTTGAAGAAATAACGCCGCTGAGAGTTGCGCTCTGCCCGACATAAAGAGTCATCGAGCACTGGTTGAGCGAGACCCACCACGGAGCCTCCTTTACGATAACCTTGCAGGTCGTTGTAACTCCGTTGTAGGTTTTTGCGCGGACGTATGCCACACCCGGGCTGACCGCCTTGAACTCACATGACCAGTCGGTACGCGTCATGCGTACAATGCTGCTGTCACTGCTGCTGAACGTGCGCTTTGCCGAAGCCGAGCCTGAATCTATCTCGTTTGAAAGCGTGAAAGATTCTCACACACCCAGGGTAAGCACAGTTTTTGAAAGCGTAATGCTTGTGGGAGCATTTTTAACAGTCACGCGGCATGAGGTTTCTACACCCTCAATGGTGCGCGCTGTTATGTATGCTGTACCCTTCCCCTTTGCACACAGCTCACCATTTTTTGTAACTGTAACTATTTGTGAATCCGATGTGCGCCATGTAACAGAAGTGCTCAGGGAATTTGTTGGTGTAGCCTGCATTTTGAATTTCTCACCCAGACCAAGGGAAAGGGTGGTTTTGTTCAGCTTCAGACCGATCTTATATTCATTCTGGATATACAGCCCATAGGACGCGCTGTTGTAACCTATTCCGGAATCGTTTTTTGTCTTGGTTGAGGCTATGCCGTTATCATAGATAGATATGTTGCCTGATCCGATGCAGTAAACTCCGTAATCCTTACAGTTGACCTGAGTATTGTTAGTAAGCAAAACGCCTACCGCTTTTGAGATCTCTATACCAAAACTGCCGCAATCCGCTATACGGTTATTATTCAGGACGGAGTCAACACTGTTCCGCTTGTCTGCTTCCACCGAATCAACAGGTCCCGGAGTAAGGAAAATGCCGGCATCACCGCAGGATGTAAAGGTGCAGTTTTTTACAGTTGTTCTTGCCGACGCCGTGTTGTGTATACCGTCTGAGCCGATACGGTTAAACGAGTTGTTTTCTATCAGGGTGTTATTTGCAAGGTTCACATGCATACCGTAGTTTTCTATGTCGTTTACAATATTACCCCCGAATGTTCTGCCGTCGTATGTGCAGTTTTTTCCTACGTTCATTCCCTCGCATTCCATTACCATTATACCTACACCGGAACGCGCCTCACCTTTAAGGTCGTCATAATCCAGGTCCTTGTTGAGAGTGATTAGTTTTACCGAATTGCCAGAAATATAGCAGCCGTCTGCACACCTTACGCATTTTATGCCGTCACCGCAGGCTTTCTTTACTGTATTGCCAAGAATTGCTATATTATAGGACCTGAACGACGTCAGGCAGCCGTTGCTGTCACTAAGACCGCCGTAGACGTATATTCCGTGACCGTTGACGTTGTATATGCTGTTATTCAGAAAAACGACATCGTGGCTGCTGTGCACGAAAATAGCCTGACTGGTTGTGTTTCGGAAAACGCATTCTTTTATTACCGCGCAGCCGCAGCTGTAAAGCAGCACATTTCCGTATTCAAATGACCCGCCGCCCACTACTGTCATGGATTCCAGCCGCAGATCATCGGACTTGCTCAGTTTCAGCAGTCTTGAACCGTCTTTGAGGTTCCATGTGCCGCCCTTGAAGTATATCCCGTTCTTACCGTAGGATGAAAAGAAAAGATCGGCAGTACCGCCAATAACAGCATCGGAAGCGTCAATTGCTATTCCGTTGCCAAGCACTATAGTTTCATTGATCACAAATCTCCCCACAAGCTTGACAGTAGTCATTCCGTTCTGTTTGTATGCAGGGTCGCTGTACCTGTTTATGACATCCTGTATGTCAGATGCCCTTGCACCGAGCACAGCGCTTATTACAACGGTGCCGTCCTGCTCCTCATAAACCGCCCCGGAATAGCTTTCTGCTGCCGAAGCAGTCAGCGAAAATGAATAGCCTAAGGGTTCACAGAACATGACCAGTCCTGTAAGCAACAGGGCGATCAGTTTTTTATATTTCATACACATGCCTCCATATCCCTGCGAAATTATATTTCACTGTATTTTACTATGATTCCCGGCTCTGTGTTCCAGCCGGACTACACACGCCGGACATGATGCCCGGCGTGAAGTTATTATTTAACAAATAATGTCAATATTATTATAAACCATTGAATTTATTCTGTCAATATTTCACAGTATTTTTTATTAATTTTATGCAGGATATATGAGGATAGGACTAACGCTAAGCTTTCATAACAAAAACACCGAAGCCTGACAGTTCTCAGACCGTCTATGGCTCCGGTGTTATATTTAAAGTGTTTCTATCAGTTCGGGAAGATCCCTGAACTGCTGCAGCTCCGGCACAGGATGGTCTATTTTGCCAAACCCGTATGCAGCGTGGATAAATTCATATCCTGCTTTCATGGTAGCATCATAGTCACCCTGTATATCTCCGACATAGAACGCTCTTTCGAGAGCATTTCTCTTTGCGAGCAGGGCAATATTATCTCCCTTTTCAAGAAGATTGTTCCCGTAACATTCAATGTCGTCAAAGTATTTCCAGAAGTCGAAATGATCAAGAAAGGCTTCAATATATCCTTTCTGACAATTACTTACAATGTAGAGCGAATATTTCTCCTTCAGACTTACAAGTGTCTCTTCAAGACCGGGATAAAGTATTCCCCCATGATCACGGAGATAGTCGTTTTCATAAATACAGCACTGCTCCAGAAGATCCATGCGCTGCTCCTTCGGCAGATCGGCAAAGATTATGTCTGCTATCCTGTCCATAGTCAGACCCATAACACCCATAATGTCCTCTTTTGTGATCTCAGGCCTGTCTGAACCAATCAAACGCAGTTTTTCTGTCCATGATGCTGCCACATTTGCAGATGAATCCCAGAGGGTGCCGTCCATATCGAAAATAATACCGGTTTTCATCAGACCTCCACCATTCTGCTGTATATTTCACTGAATTTAGCGCTGTCGTGCTTTATGTCGCTGAGAATTGTCACTCTGCCGGGTCTTATATCTCTGGCAAGAAGCCATATCTCGTCAAACATCTCTTCGCTTATTCCGTATGACATCGGACTGTAATCAATGCCGTATGTTCTGAAGAAGTCAATAAGTCCTTTCGGATCCTGCCCCTGCATAATACACGCGGGAATACTTCCCATGGCTACGGCAATACCGTGTGATATCCTGATATCCGGGAATTTTTCCTCAATAACATGCGCAAAAAGGTGTTCGCTGCCGCTGCACGGACGTGACGAACCGGCAATTTCCATAGCAAGACCGCCCATTACCAGCGCCCTTGAAAGGATTCGTATGAAAACACGGCTCTTTATATCCTTTTCATCACAATGGTAAACGGAATCATAACTCATTCTTGCAAGAGCGTAGGCAAAATCCTCTACGTTGGTGCCTGTTCTTTCGGCTGACAGCTTCCAGTCAAAAAGCGCAGTGTGTTTGGCAATGGTATCGCCAATACCGGAAAGAGTCTGACCGAGCGGAGCGTTAACGATCATGTCGGTATCAACAATGATAGCTGTCGGTATCTTGCAGGGGATCGTCTTGCGGGCTTTTCCCTCTGTCTCCAGAACCGAAAACGGCGACGCAAGAGAATCGTTGCTCAGGGATGTCGGCATACAGATATATACGGCCTTGCTGATGTGTGACGCATATTTTGCCGTGTCAAGCACTCTGCCGCCGCCAATGCCGATAATAACCTTTATATCCTCAATGCAGACCTTCTTGGCAATGGCCACAGCTTCGTCAAAACTTGCGTTCTGCATGGAGTATATCTCGGCGCCGCCGAAATCCTTGCTGACCTCATTTATCTTCGTCGTGTATATGCGTATAAGGTTATCTTCGGATATGATTATTGCCTTCTGCCCGGCTATATCGGGCAGATAACGCTTTATTATCTCATCGGAATGTGAAAAAGCGTCATCCTCGACAGCAAGGCATATCGGCAGATTGAATCGGGTATGCTGGTTCATATTTTTCCTCCGTTCCGGTCTTTTGTAAAATTATTCCTAACGCCACTTTCAAAAATGCTCGGCAAAACAGCTGTCAGATACAGGCTATGTCTCCGGCCTTGAGCATTGACGGCGAAAAGCTTCACAGCAAAGACGTTTCTTCGTCACCGGATTCTGCACTGTCGCTTATGGCTTTATTCACAGCGATACTGCGTACTTCAAACGAACCTTTGTCAAGACCGTTTCTGCTCACCACGTTAAGAACCTCGCCTTTGGTAACACTTCCCTTTTTAACAGAGCCTATTACAGCAACATACTGCTCATCAACACGAATGAAGTTGTTTATTTCCATGACAATGCTGAATTTGGCGTAATTGTCAGCGGAATGAACATTCCTGACAGAAGGCATCTGCATACCGCGAGGTTGCCCGGGCACATGTATGTTTCCCTGCGGATAGGCATAACCATACTCCGGCGCACTCTGCTGCGGGTACGGCTGCGGCTGCATATCCTGATTTGGCTGTACCGGTGTCGGCGGTTGTGGATAGGCTATCTGCTGCGGGTACGGCTGCGGCTGCATATCCTGATTTGGCTGTACCGGTGTCGGCGGCTGGGGGTAGGCTATCGGCTGCGGGTACGGCTGCGGCTGCATATCCTGATTTGGCTGTACCGGTGTCGGCGGTTGTGGGTAGGCTATCGGCTGCGGGTACGGCTGCGGCTGCATGTCCTGATTT
>JAFTCS010000237.1 GCA_017454565.1 Clostridia bacterium | reverse complement strand
TTATTCTTGATGAGCAGCCGGCGCTTTCCTTTGTGAATGCCAACACCGAAATAAAAATAATCGAAGAGGAATTTGCTCTTGAGGACTACGCAATGTGTGTCAGGAAAGGCAACAAGGAGCTTCTTGACAAGGTAAATGCAGCCCTGAAAACGATCAAGGAAAACGGTACACTCCAGAAGATCATCGACAACTACATAGGCACCGATGAAAGCGTTGGCAAGACTCCCTACGAGAAGAAGAACGTGGAGAGAAAGGGTACTCTTACCGTAGCGACCAACGCCGAGTTCCCGCCCTACGAATATGTAAGCAACGGTCAGATAACCGGTATAGACATGGACATGATGCAGGCTATCGCAGACGAGCTGGGCATGGAGCTTAAAATAGAGAACATGAAGTTTGACTCCATCATAGCTTCCGTAAATGCCGGCAAGGCTGACATAGGTGCAGCAGGCATGACCGTTACCGAGGACAGGAAGAAGAACATAGACTTCACTGACAGCTACACCACCTCTAAGCAGGTAGTTATCGTTTATGACAGCAACAGCAGCAAGGAAGGTCTTTCTTTCGTGGAAAAGCTCAGGCAGAACTTTATTGACGAGGACAGATGGCACTATCTGCTGGACGGTCTTGGTACAACGCTTCTCATTACGGCGCTTTCTATTATAGTGGGTCTGCTGCTGGGTACGCTTATCGCTGTAGTGCGTACAGTACACGAGCAGAACGGCAAGCTTGTGATCCTCAACTTTATCTGCAAGCTCTATCTTACCATAATCCGAGGCACTCCGGCGGTGCTGCAGCTACTGATAATCTATTACGGCGTATTCGGCGCAGTAAATATCAGCAAGATAGTCGTTGCCGTTGTTGCTTTCGGTCTGAACTCTGCGGCTTATGTTGCCGAGGTTATACGTTCGGGTATAAACGCCGTTGACAGGGGACAGTTTGAAGCCGGCAGATGTCTGGGTCTCAGCTACAAGCAGACCATGTCCAGCATTATCATGCCGCAGGCGGTCAAGAACATGCTGCCCGCACTTCTTAACGAGGTTATCGCTCTGCTGAAAGAGACTGCTATCTGCGGTTACATCGCTCTGCAGGATCTTACCATGGGCGGAGATATCATCCGTTCCCAGACTTTCGACGCTTTCCTGCCGCTTATCGCAGTTGCGATCGTCTACCTCATCATAGTGGTCATCCTGACCCGTATTGTAACGATCCTTGAAAGGAGATTGAAGAAAAGTGAACGATAAGAAAAAGAATGGCACAGCACCTGCTGCGCCCGAAACCAAAACCGAAGTCTCCGAAGAGAAAAACGAGGATCAGGTAATAAGCAACAGCCGAAAAAAGATCGACGGCACAAAGGGAGAGGCTCTTATAATCGTAAACGATCTTTGCAAGAGCTTCGGCGACCATAAGGTTCTCAGGGGCATCAACACAGAGATCGACAAGGGCGAGGTCGTGGCGATCGTCGGTCCTTCTGGCTGCGGCAAGTCCACTTTCCTGCGCTCACTCAATCTTCTTGAGGTACCCGACAGCGGCACGATCCGTTTTGAGGGCAATGACATAACCGAGAAGAATGTTGACATCAATAAGATGCGTGAAAAGATGGGCATGGTGTTCCAGCAGTTCAATCTTTTTCCGAATATGACTATCAAGAAGAACATCATGCTTGCCCCCACAAAGCTTGGCAAGATGACAAAGGAGCAGGCTTCCGCAAGGGCTGACGAGCTGCTGAAAAGAATAGGACTTTCCGATAAGGCGGACGCATACCCTGACGGTCTCTCAGGCGGACAAAAGCAGCGTGTGGCCATCGTCCGTGCGCTGGCAATGAGACCCGATGTAATGCTCTTTGACGAGCCTACCTCAGCTCTTGACCCGGAAATGGTCGGAGAGGTGCTCTCACTTATGAAGGAGCTTGCCGACACAGGCATGACAATGGTTATTGTTACTCACGAGATGGGTTTTGCAAGAGAGGTCGCGGACCGTGTGCTCTTTATCAACGAAGGCGTTATTGCTGAAGAGAACAAACCCGAGGAATTCTTTGCAAATCCGCAGAATCCGCGCCTGAAGGACTTCCTTTCAAAGGTGTTGTAAGATATTCTGTGAACTCAGTCGGCAGCGCATAGGCATGTGCTGCCGATTTTGTGTCTTTCTGCTTGGTAATATGACAATAGTAAAATGGTGATGAAATGAAAATAGGAAATGTGGAAATAAACGGTTATGCTTGTCTGGCGCCTATGGCTGGCGTTACGGACAGAGCGTTCAGAGAACTGTGCGTAAGCTTCGGAGCAGCTTATGTTATGGGTGAAATGGTCAGCTCCAAAGGTCTTGTATATAAGAGCGAAAAATCCCGCGAGCTTTTGGTGCTTTCCGATGACGAAAGACCTGCCGCAGTGCAGCTTTTCGGAAACGAGCCGGAAACTATGGCCGAAGCTGCTAAAATAGCGTTGGAATACAAACCGGACATCATAGACATAAACATGGGCTGTCCTGCTCCCAAAATAGCCATGAACGGCTGCGGCTCCGCACTGATGAAGGAGCCTGAGCTTTGCGGCAGGATAGTCAGGGCTGTAAAGGATGTTTCTCCTGTGCCGGTAACGGTGAAGATCCGCAAGGGCTGGGACAAAAACAGCGTAAACGCCGTAGAGGTAGCGCAGATATGCGAGGCAGCAGGCGCCGATGCAATAGCCGTACACGGCAGGACCCGGGAACAGCAGTACATGCCGTCAGCAGACTGGGATATTATAAGACAGGTGAAGCGTGCGGTCAGAGTTCCCGTAATAGGAAACGGAGATGTGACCGGCGCCGAGCTTGCTGCAAAGATGATGGAGCAGACCGGCTGCGACATGGTTATGATAGGGCGAGGCGCCCTGGGCAACCCGTGGATATTCCGCGAGATATCCATGCTCATCGGTCACGACAGACCTTCTCTGCCGGTCTCGACTGCCGAAAGAATAACCGTAATGCTCCGCCATGTGTCAAAAATGTGCGAATACAAAGGCGAAGCTGTCGCCATGCGTGAAGCACGAAAGCATGCGGCGTGGTATCTGAAAGGCATAAAGGGAGCTGCAGCTTTGAGAAAGCGTGCAGTAGAGATTGTGACGTATGAGGATCTTATTGAACTGTGCAAGGATATACAGCTGTAATTTTTCTTATATATACAGGCAGTCAGGGCAACCGCACGAAAAAAACTCCTCAAAATCGACAACACAAAAGTTTCGCCCGCCTTTTCAAAGGCGGCAGGGTGCAGGG
>JAFTCS010000236.1 GCA_017454565.1 Clostridia bacterium | reverse complement strand
GAGTTTTTTTCGTGCGGTGGCCCTGAATACACAATTATTTCCCTGGCAAAAGCTAAATTATTGTGTTATAATAACCGAAAAAGCGACTTGAAGGCAAAGCTCCGTGCTGGTCTGAAAGTCTGTGAAAAAACAATAACACTTCTTTTTTCTGACACAAAAGGCTGCTCCCGCGCATGCCTGATGGGGAAGGGCAAGACTGCTTGAATTATGCGCGCCCTTCTGCGGGTGCGTTTTTTTGTGCGGAAAAAGGTAAGAACTCAAACGGAGGAAAGACAAATGGAAGAAAAAGTTTCTATCATCGGTATTATCGTTGAAAATGTTGATTCTACCGATAAGCTTAACGCTCTGCTGCATGAGTACGGCAGCTACATTATCGGCAGAATGGGCATACCTTATCCCAAAAAGGACGTTAATATAATAAGCATAGCTCTGGATGCACCGATGGATGTCATCAACAGCCTGACAGGAAAGATCGGACAGTTGGAGGGCATAAGCTCAAAGGTTGTCTGTTCAAAAAACTGACGGTCAGGCGCTTATGAAAAAGCTTATCGAAAAATTGGAGAAGCAGAGCATACTTACAAAAGAAGAGTATGCCGCTCTCATACGAAACCCCACACCGGAGCTTGCCGATATTTTATTTGAAAAATCAGTAAGTATCAGACAGAAGTATTACGGCAGGGACGTTTATATAAGAGGTCTGATAGAATTTACCAGCTACTGCAAAAACGACTGCTACTACTGCGGTCTGAGGTGCAGCAACCGAAATGCCCAGAGGTACCGTCTTACTAAGGATGAGATACTGGATTGCTGCCGTAACGGATATGGACTGGGGTTCCGTACCTTTGTGCTGCAGGGCGGTGAGGACCCGTACTTTACGAGAGAAAGGCTTGTGGATATCATAAGCAGTATAAAGAACGAATGGCCTGACTGCGCACTTACGCTTTCCGTGGGTGAAAAAACATACGAAGAGTATAAGGCTTATTATGACGCGGGAGCCGACAGGTATCTTCTGCGGCATGAAACTGCGAATGATGACCATTACCGCAGGCTGCACCCGAAGGAGCTTTCTCCGGAAAACAGGAAGCGCTGTCTGCGTGACCTCAAAAGTATAGGATATCAGGTGGGCTGCGGATTTATGGTCGGTTCGCCGTGGCAGACGGAGGATGATCTTGCGGAGGACCTGCTGTTTATAAAGGAGCTGCAGCCGCAGATGGTCGGAATAGGCCCTTTCATCCCGCAGCATGACACTCCTTTCGGGGATAAAAGGGCAGGCACCTTAGAGCTTACCCTTTTTATGCTGGGTCTGCTGAGACTTACCGTACCTTACGCGCTGCTGCCTGCGACTACGGCGCTTGGAACAATAGACCCGCTGGGCAGGGAAAAGGGCATACAGGCGGGAGCAAATGTGGTGATGCCCAATCTTTCGCCTGTTTCGGTAAGAAAAAAATATCTGCTGTATGACAACAAGATATGCACCGGAGACGAGGCTGCCGAGTGTAAAAACTGCCTTGAAATGCGTATGAAATCTATAGGCTATAATGTGGTGGTCAGCAGAGGCGACTGCTGCAATTTTAAATTATCATAAAAGGAAGAAGAGTTGATATGAATTACGATCCGAAATCATTGAAGGCTGAGGAATTTATAAATCACGAGGAAATACTTGCAACACTTGAGTATGCAGAGCAGAACAAGCACAACCGCGAGCTTATTGAAGAAATACTCGCAAAGGCTGCTCCTAAAAAGACAGGCAGAGGTGTAGAATGCGCCGGCCTTTCACACAGAGAGGCAAGCGTACTTCTTGCCTGCGATATTCCCGAAATGACAGAGAAGATGTACGCCCTTGCCCGCCAGATAAAGGAAGCATTCTACGGCAACAGAATAGTAATGTTTGCGCCGCTGTACCTTTCAAACTATTGTGTGAACAAGTGTGTTTACTGCCCCTATCATTATCAGAACAAGGATATCCCCAGAAAGAAGCTGACTCAGGAAGAGGTAAAGAATGAGGTCATCGCCCTTCAGGATATGGGACATAAGCGTCTTGCGATTGAAAGCGGCGAGGATCCTGTGAACAATCCTATCGAGTATATCCTTGACTGCATAAAGACCATTTACAGCGTTCAGCACAAGAACGGTGCTATCAGGCGTGTAAACGTAAACATAGCGGCAACCACCGTTGAGAATTACAGAAAGCTGAAGGAAGCCGGCATAGGCACATATATACTCTTTCAGGAGACCTACCACAAGGAAAGCTATGAAAAGCTTCATCCCGCCGGACCGAAACACAACTATGCTTACCATACCGAGGCTATGGACAGAGCTATGGAAGGCGGCATTGACGATGTAGGTCTGGGTGTGCTTTTTGGTCTGGAGCTTTATAAGTATGAATTTGCAGGCATACTTATGCATGCCGAGCATCTTGAAGCCGTACACGGCGTTGGCCCGCACACCATAAGCGTTCCCAGAATAAAGCGCGCGGCGGATATTGACCCGACTGTATTTGACAACGGCATTGACGACGATACCTTTGCAAAGATAATCGCCTGCATCAGAATAGCTGTGCCCTATACAGGCATGATCATCTCCACAAGAGAGAGCGAGCAGTGCAGGGCAAAGGTAATGGGCCTTGGTATTTCACAGATATCAGGCGGCTCAAGGACTTCCGTTGGCGGCTATGCAGGCTACTCCTCAGACGAGAGACCACACGATACCGAGCAGTTTGACGTATCAGACCAGCGTTCGCTTGACGAAGTTGTAAGGTGGCTTATGGAAAAGGGTTATATACCGTCATTCTGTACGGCATGCTACCGTGAGGGCAGAACCGGCGACCGTTTCATGGCGCTGTGCAAGGTCGGACAGATACAGAACTGCTGTCACCCGAATGCACTTATGACCCTGCAGGAATTCCTGACCGACTACGCTTCTCCCGAAACGAAGAAGATAGGCGAGGAGCTTATTGCAAGGGAGATATTGAACGTGCCGGATGAGAAACGCCGTGAAAAGGCAATGAATTATCTTGAAGAGATCAAGACAGTCGGCAAGAGAGATTTCAGGTTCTAAGACTATACTGCAAAATATAATACTTCGGGATGTGATAACATGAGCTTGAATTCAACACCATCGGCGGACAGGATACACATTTCGTTCTTCGGAAAACGCAACGCCGGAAAGTCCAGCGTGGTAAATGCAGTTACCGGACAGAACCTTGCCATAGTTTCTGACGTTTTAGGCACTACCACCGACCCGGTGCTTAAAGCTATGGAGCTTCTGCCAATGGGTCCGGTGGTAATTATCGACACTCCCGGTATTGACGATGAAGGCGAACTGGGTGCTCTGAGAGTGAAAAAGAGCTATCAGATGCTCAATAAAACGGACGTTGCCGTACTGGTGATAGATTCCGCGTCAGGTGTATCTGACGAGGACAGCAAGCTGATAGAGCACTTCAAACAGAAAGAGATACCGTATATTATCGCGTATAATAAGAGTGATCTTAAAAGTGTTGAGGCCGGCAGGGAAAATGAGATATCCGTCAGCGCTGCGACCGGAGAAAATATAAATGCTCTGAAAGAGCTTATTGCCGGGCTTGCAAAGAATGACAAAGGCAACAGGCACATAGTTTCTCAGATGCTCAGCAAGGGAGACATTGCGGTACTTGTGGTGCCCATAGACGCTGCAGCTCCCAAGGGCAGGCTTATTCTGCCGCAGCAGCAGACCATAAGGGATATTATTGACGCTCACTGCATAAGTATAGTCGCACAGCCGGAGGAGCTTCCTTCTGTGCTTGCTTCATTAAAGGAAAAGCCCCGGATTGTCATAACCGACAGTCAGGCTTTTGCTCAGGTCAGCAGACTTGTTCCGGACGATATTATGCTTACTTCATTTTCCATACTGTTTGCCAATTATAAAGGCAATCTGCGGCTTGCGTCAGCAGGAGCAGCCGCTATTGATACCCTTGAGGACGGCGACCTGGTGCTTATATCGGAGGGCTGCACACATCATCGTCAGTGTGATGATATCGGTACGGTAAAGCTGCCGCGGCTCATCAAAAAATATACCGGCAAGGAAATAAACTTTGAATGGACATCGGGAACAGAGTTTGCAGAGGGTCTGAAAAAGTATAAAATGGTCATACACTGCGGCGGCTGCATGCTCAACGAGAGAGAAATGAAGTACCGCCTGAAATGCGCCGAGGACGAGGGTGTGCCCATAACCAACTACGGCACCGCCATAGCTTACATGAACGGTATTCTCAGAAGAAGTCTTGCGCCGTTCCCGGAAATACAGAAATTGCTTGATAAATAATAAGTGCTCCTGTCACTGCTTTGGTGACAGGAACGTTTTGATTAAAAATAAAGTTTCGCTCAAGCCTTTTCAGCGGCAAGCTGCCGCTCCCAATATAGTTTTTGAAAGTTAACTCGTTCCAAATGTTAATTTCTTTCCAAAACAAACTCGACAGCGGAGGCACTCCGCCTTGCTGGGTCAAGGGGGT
>JAFTCS010000235.1 GCA_017454565.1 Clostridia bacterium | reverse complement strand
CTTACCACCTCGCCGAATGGCACAGCTCCGATAATTCCATAGCTCAGAGCCGCACCGCTGCGAATGTTCAATCCGTCAGTTGACGTCACCCTGACCTGATAATCTACCTTCTGGGATGAATTTATCTGACTTATCTCGCCTTTGGAGCTGTCGTCACTCACCGTTTCGGTGTAATTGAGGGCTATCCAGCCGGCAGTGCCGCAATAGTCTGTCAGTCCCCAGGTATACCCTCCGCCGGATGTGCGCCGGGTTATCCTTACCACCTCGCCGAATGGCACCGCACCGATGATATCATAGTTCAGACCCGCACCCTTACGGATATTCACGCCGTCAGTTGACGTCACCCTGACCCGATAATCTGCCTTTTCGGAGTCGTCAGTGCCGGTCTGAGTTCCGGAGCCTGTCGAAGTGCCGTTTTTTCCGGTGATGATATCCATATCATAGCAGTAATCCATATCGGTGTCACCGTTGCTGCCAGAGGGCCTGCCCTCCCATGAATACTGCCACATGAACAGACTGCCGTACTGCAGAGCGGTGCTCTCGCTTGCTCCCGGAGAAGCCAGCCACAGCGGATACTTTTTCAGCTTGTCATAATCAAAAACATAGTTCATAAAGCTGTAGTTTGTATAAAGTACAGGCGTGTAGCCTGCCTGCGCCACCCTTTCAAGAAAAACCGCGGCGCATTCCGTCCAGTTGGGTGAAGCGCCCATAAGTGAAGAAAAGCGCAGGGTATCATCCTCGAGATCCAGAGCTATCGCCCTGACCTGAGGATATTCCTTCGCCAGCCTTACAGCAAAGTCAGCCTCATCCCTTGCCCTCTGCTTGTCTATAAAATATGCAAAATGGTAGGTCATAAACGGTATGCCGTTTTCAATGCAGCCCTGAGCGTTGTTCCTGAACTGACTATCCACCTGATCGGGATCGTCAGAACCAAAGCTGCTCCTTATCACGGCAAATTCGATCCCGGCAGATTTAAGCTTTTTCCAGTCAAGTCTGCCGTTTGCGTAGGATACATCAATACCTTTCTTCATTGTAACTCCTCCTTTTCATCCGGCTTTCCCCGCGCGGTTTTTGCAAAGCGAAGAAAGCCGTCACAGTACAAAATCATTATTTATTGTCCACTTCCGGAAGCCCTGCGCATGATGTAAGCAGAGAAAGCGCCGCCGCGATCGCAGACGTCGTAAGTATCGCTCTCAGGTCGGAAACACCTGTTGCCGCGCCCACGCTCAACGCTGCCGCCGCGCTCTGTGCAAACGTTTTCAAAGCTCTTATGCCTGCCGCTCTGAGCCAGTTTTTCATGTTCTGCTTCATTTTTTATCCTCCTCCAGTATTGTTATTCTGTGGTCTGCATTTCTCTGCTTTTCTTCCTGAAGGTTTATTTTTTCCTCAAGACAGTACATGCGCTCTACAAGAGAATTATGCTTATCCACACGCTTTTCAAGCTCTTTCAGCCTGTAGTCCGTCAGCTTTGAGCTGGTGATTATTCCTGCCAGCGTTCCTGTAAGGGAACCCGCAAAGGCTACCAGTGCGCTTATTAATGCCGGGTCCATATCACACCTCCATAATGATATGAATATCCGAAGAATAATAGTCCTCCCCCGGCAGCGTACAGCATTCCTCCGTATGCCGGTGAATGGTTTACGGGGATATTCCGGATAAACTCTTTGTGTGTATTCTGGGTGCACGGCCTTTTATAGCTGCTCATCCGATTCCTCCTTTTATGATTTTTGTGAGGATAATAATACTATTATTCAATAAAAAGTATACATTTTGAAAGCCTGTCCTTTGTCAAGGACAGGCAAGAAAGTCTGAATGTCGGAGGGCGCCGGTCTCGCCTGTCGGCTCGGTCGGTGCTTCTGCTTCGCAGAGGTCTCCACCGGAGACCCGCGCCCCTTGACCCTGTAAGCCTTTGAAAAGGCTTGAGCGAAACTTTACTGTTTAATTGAATAGTAGTATAAACTGTCCTCAACATACCGGGAAAGACAAAAACAATTCGACCCCGAAAGGTCGAATTTAACAAAATGTTTACAAATAAAAAGACCCTTCTTCATATAAAGAAAGGTCTTTCATAACTGGAACGTAAACAGCGGTATAGAACCTGCCACCGGAATAGCCACCAGCCCGCAGATAATGCCGATGATCATGCCTGTAAGGACGTCCGTAGGGTAGTGCACAAGAAGATACAGCCTTGAAAAGGATATCAGCGCCGCGTACATGGTAACGGCAGGAGCCAGCACCGGGCACATGATTATCGTAACCGCCGCCACCGCGAACGACGACGTGGTATGCCCTGACGGAAAGGAATAGTGCGGCGGGTTTTCGATAAGCAGATATTCCTCAAATGCTTTTTTGCAGGGTCTTATACGTTTTACAATATGTTTAATTGTCAGCTCACCGCTGAGGGAAGCGATACCCATTGCCGCAAGTATTGTAAAGCCCGTCAGTCTCCACTGATTAAGCAGCAGAAACGGAACAGACAGTGCAAACCAGACAAGGCCGTTGTCACCTGTAGCTGTGATGTAAACCATAAGTCTGTTAAGGAATGGGGTGTGCTGCTTTGCTATGCGCATGAGCACCCTGTCATCCCAGACCTGAATACGATCAAGCATATTTTTCACCGTCCATAACATATCACGCTAATTATAGCACACTCTGTATAGTTTTTCAAACCCCTACTTCAAATTTAATAACATTTTCCGGATATTCCAGAATATAAAAGCCATATTACCTCACAGTTGTGAGCTGTTCGGCGTTATCGCTTATCTTTTTGATACCGAACATCTTTCTGAGGAAGAAACTCCAGAACTTCGGGTTGTCAACTACTACTATCTTCATAAAAAGCTCCCCTTTCAGAATCTGCGGCATGGTGAAGCCACAAAGCTTGTTACCACCAGCAGCACCGTTACCACCACCGCGACCCAGCAGGCAGGCAGCAGGCTTGAAACCAGCAGCCCCATACTGAACGCAAGTATCGTTTTGTTTCCTCTCCGGCATCTCATGTTCATTCCTCCGTTTCTGTTTACAGTGCCGTGGCGCTTACAGTAATATAATATACAGCCGCACCATATTTTGACACTATTATTATATAAACAAGTAACTTTAACAGCCTGTACTCTGTCAAGGACAGGCGAAACGTCTGAGATGTCAGATGCTTACGCCCCCGGACATCCCCCGAAAACGATGTCTGACCTTTTCAGGGGTTCACGGATTCAGGTATGACACAAAAATACCGGCGGAACATAATTATCCGCCGGTATAAGAATTTTATTTTGCCGTGTAGACCATTATGAGTGCGCTCCCGCTGTGTATGCGAACCGCTGCGCTGTCAGAAACGATCGTATTGCTGACTCCGAAAGGAAAGTCTGCGTCCATGATCTTTTCCTCGATATTATAAAGAAATCCCTTGAGAGTGACCGTACAGCTTTTGCAGCCAAAGGGGAAAACCGCAAAGCCGCAGCAGTTTTTATTATTTATCTCAAGGCAGGCGTCCTCATCATCGGCTCTGAGCACCGTACTGAAACCGTCCCTCTCAGACATAACGCCCTGCGCACCGTTATTTGCGATAAAAAGCAAAGCAGAGTAGTTTGCAAAGGTATGGTCGCTCCTGCCGCCGCTCATGCCTAAAAGGAGAAAATCACTGTATCCACGGCTGAGACATACCCTTATGCAGCTCAGGGTGTCAGTGTCAGCCTTCATCACGGGCAGCCTTATTATTTCACAGTCCATATCCTGCGGATATTTTGAGGAATCGAAGTCGCCTATAAGAAGGTCGGGCTTCACACCTGCCTTTACCGCCGAAAGATATCCCCCGTCGGCACACACCACAAAATCGTCTTTCCCCACACTCTCGCGGATAAAATCAATATCCGTCTCCGGAGACGCACCTATTATCACACATCTTTGCATTGTCATATCCTCATTTCAGGAAATTCCGCGATCATTGTTTTTTGCCGCGTCCGGCAGCCCAGTCAGGTATATCCTTGACCTCGTCATACATTGCACGATAGCTGTTGTGGCGCGATCTCGGAATAATGCCCTTTTCTACGGCCTCTATCACTGCACAGCCCTTTTCTACGGTGTGCGTACAGGTCGAGAACCTGCACTGCGTCAGGTATTCACTGAACTCGGGAAAGCATGAAGCTATACGGTCACACATAATGACCTCATACCTTTCTATGTCCACGGTAGAAAAACCGGGTGTGTCTGCCACATAACCGCCGCCCACCTTGTAAAGCTCGCTGTGTCTGGTGGTGTGTCTGCCTCTGCCAAGCTTTTTGCTTATCTGGGCGGTCTCAATATTCAGCTCCGGAAAGAGTGAATTGAGCAGCGAGGACTTCCCCACACCTGTGTTTCCGGTAAATGCGGAAATTTTGCCGTTCAGCAGAGACATAAGCTCCTCTTTGTCGCAGGGTGAATGTATGCTGTAGTTCATTGCCCTTATACCGGCCTTTTTATAGATATCCAGCAGGCCGCCGCAGTCGCCCAGGTCGGATTTGGTAAACACGACCACAGGCTCTATGCCCTTTTCCACTGCAACGGCGGTTATCTTGTCTATTATCAGAGTGCTCGGGCTTGGTTCGCAGACCGAAGCCACAATAAACAGCCGGTCAAGATTCGCTAAAGGCGGTCTTATCAGGTAATTTTTCCTTGGCAGGATATTATCCACCGAGGCGCTTCCGTCATCATAGACAGTTATCTCAGCCATATCGCCTACCGCCGGACTTACGCCTTTTTTTCTGAATACGCCCCGCGCTTTGCACTCATAAAGCAAACCGGCGACTTCTACATAGTAGAAGCCGCTGATCGCCTTAACTATCAATCCAGTTAAGTTTTCCATGTTCAGTTACCCGCTCAGAAGCCCGGATCCTCTTCCGAGAACTCGTAAGGCTCTTCAGAGCTTTCCTCACTGCTCTCGTCAGGCTCTTCGCTGCTCTCATCCGGTTCTTCGCTGCTTTCCTCATCGGAGCTTTCATCGGGTTCGGACGAGGTATCAACATAAGACATAGCCACTTCGTCCACAGCCTCCTTCGCCTGCTCAAGCAGGGCATCGACCATGCTCTTTGAGGTAGCCTCGAACATTGCGCCGGAATACTTCTTTTCAGTCTCGTCATAGCTGCCGTAGAGTGAAACCGTCTGGCTGACTGCAGTAATGGCGCGCTTACGGACATCAACGTCACTTATAGACGGGAATGTATAGCCTGCCGCATAAACCAGCAGCTCATTGAACTTCTCGATCTTGTAATCCATGTAGCTGGGCTGCTTGACCTCATAGTTGGTGTCAAGATACGTTCTTGCAACGGTCTGGTTCTTGAAGTCAAACACAAGAGTCTCATATCTCTTGCCGTCTATCATTACGGTGATCTGCTTCTTGTCATTCACAGCGCCGTCCGGCTCAAGATGGATAGTAACAACATTGCCCTCGCCCGGAATAATGTTGTCGAATTCCTTGATGGGAGTATTCTTGCCGTCAGCTTCATTCTGGATGATCTTTACGGCGATAGGTGCATACTCGTCCTCAGGCAGGTCAACGTCATAATCGAGAGCCTTCCTGAGCTTGCTGCCGTCACTTACCTGGATCGTTATCTTCCTCTTGGTGAGCTTGTTGCCCGGGAGCGGGTCTGTGCCTATAACGGTGCCTGCCTCAAGAGCGCTGGCAACCATGGCCTTCTCTGTCTTGAAGCCGAGAGCCTCAAGGTTCGACTTTGCCCTGTCAAAGCTGAGACCTGCAACACTGGGGATCTCGATCTGCTCAGGAGCGGGACCTGCGCTGATTATAAGCGTAATAGTGGTGTCGGGGTACTGCTGTGTGCCCTCCTGCGGCGTTGAGTCGATAACATAGCCTGCCGCAACGTCAGAGCTGTATACTCTCTGCTCGTCATGCTTTGTGAAGCCCTTGGCTTCAAGCTTTTCTATAGCCTTCTCCTCAAGATAATTCTTTACCTTGGGGACCTCTACCTTTTTCTTGTTGGTGTATACCGTAAGCTTGATGGTAGCATTTTCCTTGATCTTCTTGGTACCGGCCTCCGGATCCTGAGCCGTTACCACGTTGGGAGTCTCACCCTCGTTGGTGTCGATGATCCTGAAATTGAACTTGTAGTTCTTGTTGCTGGTGATATCGTCTATATTCTGACCGATAAGATTCGGAACGTCAACGGTCTCGACCTCGCTCTGCTTTGCAAAGTTCTGTACTATCAGCACAAAGAAGAATATCAGCGCGGCGACCACCAGTATGCTTACCAGAACGGTTATCCACTTTACAACAGTCTTTGACTTTGATGAAGTGACCTCACCGTCATAGCCGCCGAAATCGTCATTGTACTCCACTGCAGGAGCTGCCGGTTTCTTTGCTGCGGCGCCTAAAGATTCGATATACTTGGTAGGCGCGCCGTCCTCAAAGTAGTTGTAGTTGAAACGGGTCGTAGGATCCTTGCGGAATATCTCGATAGCCTCCAGCATTTCCCTTGCGCTTTCGTAGCGCTGGCGCGGCTCCTTGCGCATTGCCCTGAGGGTTATCTCCTCAAGTCCTTCGGGAATGCTGCTGTTTATCTCTCTTGGCGGCTTCGGAGCATTCTGCAACTGCATTATAGCCACGGAAACAGCGCTGTCGGCATCAAAGGGAAGCTTGCCGGTGAGCATCTCATAGAGCATAACGCCTACCGAGTAAATATCCGCCTTGCCGTCTGTCACGCTGCCCTTTGCCTGCTCGGGAGCTATGTAATGTACTGAACCAATGGCGTTCTTCGTCATGGTGCGGGTATCATTGGTGGTTACCAGAGCGATACCGAAATCCGTCACCTTAATGGTGCCGTCCTGCAGCAGCATGATGTTCTGGGGCTTCACGTCCCTGTGGACAATGCCCTTTTCATGTGCATGCTGCAGAGCCTGGAGTATCTGCACGGTAAAATGAACGGCTTCCTTCCATGAAATAACATTCTGCTGTCCGATATACTCTTTAAGAGTGATACCGTCAATATACTCCATGACGATATACTGTATCCTGTCGCCGAAGCTGACGTCATACACCTTTACGATATTCGGATGTGAAAGCACTGCGATAGCCTTTGATTCGTTCTTGAAGCGTCTTATGAAATCCTCATTGCCCAGGAACTCGTCTTTGAGTATCTTGATGGCAACGGTCTTGTCGTCAATATTGTCGTAGGCCTTATATACCATCGCCATGCCGCCTACACCGATCAGTTCCTGTATTTCGTATCTTCCGTCAAGTCTTTTACCGGTATATTTGTCCATAAAAAAACTCCTTCCAATTTGATCAGCTTTCTATAAGGGCAACTGTGATGTTATCCCTGCCGCCCTGATCCTTTGCGGCATTTATCAGCCTTGATATCAGCTCGTCACCCGATACCTCCTGCATAAGCCCCAGCAGCTCCTCATCCGAGAAATAGCCGCACAGGCCGTCGGTGCAGATCATCAGCTGACTTCCGTCAGGAAAATCGGCCGCATTATAGTCGGTATCGAGATAGGGTTCGACACCCAGTGCTCTGGTGATAATATTCCTGTTCGGATGTATCCTTGCCTGCTCATCGGTTATCTGACCGGCGCTTACCAGCTCCTGCACCACTGAATGGTCCGTAGTTATGCGGCAGATACCTCCGTCACGGACAAGATAAGCCCGGCTGTCTCCCGCGTGCACGATATGGATCCTGTTATCCTTCGCCACGGCGCAGACCACTGTGGTGCCCATGCCGTAAAGCGACATGTCATCCATAGCCATATCGAACACTTTCAGGTTGGCCTCCTGAATGGACTGCTCCATTATCTCGCGTATCTCTTCCTCTGTCATACCGGGTCTGTACAGATCGGCAAGTCTCCCGGCAATAGTGTCGGCGGCCACGGTGCTGGCAGTACAGCCGCCGTTTGCCCCGCCCATGCCGTCACACACCACGGCCCATACCGCGCTGTCGGCAAAGACTCCCGTTTTGCAGTAATCCTGATTTGAATCTCGAGTAAGTCCTATATCACTTCCCGAATAAACTCTCATTCAGTTTTTTCCTCCTTTTTGTATGCCCTCTTCAGCTGTCCGCAGGATGCGTTTATATCGCTGCCGAGCGTTCTTCTGACAGTAGCGGTTATTCCCGCCTTTTCGAGTACCGAGATAAAGCTCCTTATCCTGTCCATACGGCTTTTTTTGTAGCCTGTGCCGCCAACCGTATTGACAGGTATCAGATTGACATGGCAGATCATCCCCCTGAGCCTTGACGCAAGCTCAGACGCGCAGGCGTCGCTGTCGTTAACACCGTCTATCATCGCGTATTCAAAGGATATCCTTCTGCCTGTATGATCTATATAATACCGGCAAGCTTTCAGAAGCTCGTCGATCCCGTATTTTCTGTTTATAGGCATTGTGCGGCTGCGTATCCGGTCGTTCGGCGCATGGAGGGATACCGAAAGAGTCAGCTGCAGCTTTTCCTCCGCCAGGTCATAGATCCGCGGCACCACTCCGCATGTAGAAAGGGAGATGTGCCTCATGCCTATGTTCATGCCGTTTTCGCTGCTGACAAGCCGCAGAAAGCGCAGCACGTTTTCGTAGTTGTCCAACGGTTCGCCCATGCCCATCAGCACAATATTTGAGATTCTGATATCTGCATCCTCCTGCTCGGCCCTGAGCTGGGAAAGCATTTCCGAAGGCGTCAGATTCCTTGAAAACCCGCTTTTGCCCGTTGCGCAGAAGGTACAGCCCATTTTACACCCCACCTGAGTGGATATACAGCTTGTGTAGCCGTGGTGATATTTCATCAGCACACTTTCCACAGCCTCCCCGTCAGGAAAGGAGAGCAGATATTTCCTTGTATCATCATAAGCCGAAATTAATTTTTTTTCAATAGTTGCAAATGAGATATAGTAGTTTTCTACAAGTTTTTCTCTTAATTTCTTCGAGACATTAGTCATTTCGTCAAAGGATTTTACCCCTGATTGCAGCCATTTGTATATCTGGCCTGCGCGGTAGGCCGGCTCACCGACAGAAGCCATTTCCTCTTTCAGCTCCTCTTCAGACATGGAGCCTATGTCCTTCAGCATTCGATCACTTCCTTTGAGCAGGCATAATTCTCAGCCCGCATGCTTTCCCTCACAGAAAAAATCATTTTCTGCGGAACAGACTGATGAAAAATCCGTCCGTACCGTTTTTCTCCGGGAAAAGCGTAAGCTCGTTTTCCTCTTCCGTATATTTTCTTTCAATTCCCTCAGGCAGGGATATACTCGCCGGGGAAAAATCCCTGTGTTCTTTGATAAACCGCTGTGCGTTAAGGTTATTCTCATCAGGATCAAGCGTGCAGGTGGAATACAGCAGATAACCTCCGCTTTTCACAAAGCGCGAAGCGTTGCAGAGTATCTCATACTGTATCTGCGGCAGCTCCGAAAGACCTAAATCCGGCTTGTAGCGAAGCTCCGGTTTCCTGCGTATTATTCCCAGACCCGAACACGGCACATCGCAAAGCACCCTGTCAGCCTGCACGAATTCGCTTGCAGCGGCATCCCCTGCCATCGTTTCAATTATATTTATCCCCAGACGTCCGGCTCCGCTTCTTACAAGCCTCAGCCGTGAGTCGTACTTGTCGCAGGCAATTATTTTTCCTTTGTTTTCCATAAGCTCTGCGCAGGTAAAGGTCTTTCCGCCGGGAGCCGCACATACGTCAAGCATCGTACAGCCTTTGACGGGAGAAAGTGTCCTGCTGCAAAGCTGTGAAGCCGTGTCCTGCACATGGAAAAGCCCCTGTCTGTACTGTTCAAGCTCCTCGATCGCGCCCGCGCCCGTGAGCAGCAGGCAGTTTTCAACGCTCCTTGAATACTCCGCGCCTATACCCATGCTTTCAAGGGAGCTTTTCAGCTCCTGAGCCGTGGTTTTCAGAGTGTTCACCCTGATGCACAGCGGCGGTCTGCCCTGTAAAGCTTCAAGGCTTGCAAGCGTCAGGTCATCGCCGTAGCTTTGCCGCCACAGTTTTATGATTTTTTCCGGACAGGAATATTTTATCGACAGGTATTTATTCTTTCCTTTTTTGGGGTCCGGCAGCAAAAGCCTGTCCCTTGCGGCACTCCTGAGTACACCGTTGACAAATCCGGCAGCCCTGCCGAAGCCTTTTTCACGGCACAATTCAACGGTCTCGTTTACGGCGGCCGCGCTGCTTACGGAATCCGCAAAGAAAAGCTGATAGAGTCCCATACGAAGCAGCACCATGGTGCCTGTCTCAATTTCGCCTGCCGGTATTTTCGAGCGAACCGCTATATTATAATCCAGAAGCAGACGGTTTTCCAGTACACCGTAAAAAAGCTTTGAACAAAAGCCCTTGTCCCGCCCCGAAAGGGAGCTTTCCGAAAGCAGCCTGTCCAGAGCGATATTTGAATATGAGCCGTCCTGCTCAACGCGCATAAGAGCAGTATAGGCCAGTTCTCTTGAAGCTGTCGGCATGAACGCTCACCTCCGATATTTTTTCTGACGGTCTATTATCTCACTCAAAGCGCAGATCTTTGGGTGAACTGCAATGCAGTCCGTTCACAAAGGCTGCTGCCGGCATCCTTTTCTTGCCCTCCGGCTGCACCTCTGTAAGCTCCACAGAGCCTTCTCCGCATGCAACGATCAGAGGTTCCAGTGACAGGACCTCTCCGGGCTGTCCGCTTTCGTTTCTCACTATTGTGCGGTGTATCTTTATACGCTTGCCGCCGAATGTGGCACTGGCACCCGGCCATGAGTTGAGTCCTCTTACTTTATTGTGCACTTCAGATGCAGTCCTGCCGAAGTCTATCCTTGACATTTCCTTTGTAAGCATCGAAGCATAGCACGACTTGCTGTCGTCCTGCTTTTCTCTCACAAGCTTTCCTTCCGCCGCCGCATGAACGGTTTTTACTATCAGCTCAGCGCCTGCCTGTGAAAGTCTGTCGTGAAGCTCGTCGGCTGTCTCGTTCTCACCTATCTCAAGCTCTGCCTTCATAAGCATATCGCCTGTGTCAAGGCCGACGTCCATGTACATAGTTGTGACTCCCGTTTTTTTCTGACCGTCCAGCACAGCCCATTGTATGGGAGCCGCGCCCCTGTACATCGGCAGAAGTGACGCATGTACGTTTACACATCCATATTTCGGCAGATCAAGTATTTCTTTAGGGAGTATCTTACCGTAAGCAACAACTACTATCATTTCCGGCGCAATACCCGATATTATACCCAACGCTTCTCCGTCTTTCAGGGTTGCCGGCTGATACACCTGTATGCTGTGCTCCTGTGCGCAAACCTTCACCGGCGGAGGAGTCATTGCATAGCCTCTTCCCTTTGGCTTGTCCGGCTGAGTAAAAACAGCCGCTATTTCGTTGCCGTCATCTATCAGCGCTTTCAGACAGGGCACTGCAAAATCCGGCGTTCCCATAAATATGATCTTCATTATTTCCTCCCTGACCGGTACGCTGCCCGACTGCACTGTATATAAAGCAGTCTGCAAAACCTGTATCGGTTAATTTTTCTCCGTGCGGATAACATGCTCCTTAAAGAGAATACCGTCCAAGTGGTCGTTTTCGTGGCAGATAGCCTTTGCAAGCAGACCTTCGGCATTGAGAGAGAACCTGTCGCCCTCACGGTTGTAGGCCTCAACGGTCACAAACATGGGACGTCTTGTTATGCCGAACTCACCCGGACATGAAAGACAGCCCTCGCTGCCCTCCTGCATGCCTGAGGTGCTGACGATCTTCGGGTTGACAAACTCCAGCCTGCCGTCACCGACGTCGATAACAAAAATACGCCTGAGTATGCCCACCTGCGGTCCTGCAAGACCCACTCCGTCATTGGCGACCATAGTTTCGTACATATCGTCAAGGAGAGTTTTCAGCTTGTCATCAAATTTGTCCACAGGACGGCAGACCTTGCTCAGCACAGGGTCTCCCTCCTTGACTACATTTCGTATTGCCATAACACTCACTCCATTATCAATTATAAATATTTATATTATGTAATACTATCATTCCATAAGGTGTTTCGCTCTCTGCGGAGAGCGACCAAAGGCGCCGCCTTTGGAAACCGCAGCCTTTGAAAAGGCTGGCGAAACTTTTGTGTTGTCGTTTTGGAAACAATAACTGCGCGCGAGCGGCTAAGTTTCGCCTTGAACTCAGAGCGGAACGCAGTGAAGCAAACCCCGCGAATTGGGAGCGCAGGCTCTGCGCCGCGAACAGCGTTTTCGGGGCGCGGGTCTCCGGTGAAGACCTCTCAGCCAACGGCTGAGAAGCGCCGACCGAGCCGACAGGCGAGAAGTCCGGGGGGACTTTTCCGTAAAAGTCCCCCTGACCGGCAGCATGCCGCTGAAAAAGCTTCATTTCAGATAATGCTGTCCGGGTCGATATCCGGATAAGCACAGACATCCGAAAATGCGCTGTTCTTGCCGAATTCCACCAACAATCGTGACAGCATCTCCCGGAAGCGCCTTGTATTGCGGAACTTGATTATCATTCTGAATCTGTATCTGCCGCACACCCGCAGTATCATCGCAGGACCCGGCCCCAGCACCCTCATGGGAAGGTCGCTGTACTCGCTGCGGGCAAGCTCCGAAAGTGCCTTTGCGAAAAATACCGAGGCGTCTCTGGCCTTATCCTTGTCCTCTCCGGAAAAGGCTACGACGCAGATATCCGAAAACGGCGGGTAAAGCATGCTTTTTCTCATAGAAGCTTCGTTTTCATAGAACTGAACGTAATCCTGTCCGGCAGCCATGCTTATTATGGGATTTTCCGGTTCATAGGTCTGCACAAAGGCTCGCCCCTCGTATCCGCCCCTGCCGGAACGCCCAACAACCTGTGTCAGCAGCGAAAACGTGCGCTCATAGCTGCGGAAGTCGTCATTGTGCAGCATCAGGTCCGCCGAAAGCACACCCACAAGAGTCACGTTCTCGAAATCCAGCCCCTTTGCGACCATCTGAGTGCCGAGCATGATGTCATACTCGCCCCTTTGAAAAGCACCGAGTTTTTTTTCGTAAGCGTAGCGCTGCATGGTAGAGTCCGTGTCCAGACGCAGCAGCCGCGCGTCGGGAAAAAGCTCCGCAAGCTCCTGTTCGGCCTTCTGTGTGCCCGCACCGGAATATCTCAGCCTGTCAGACCCGCATTCGGGGCATGTGACCGGCGCCGGCATTGAATATCCGCAGTAATGGCACATCAGGCGGTTGTTTGCGCTGTGATATGTCAGGGATATCGAACAGGACGGACAGCTTATCACCTCATTGCATAAGCGGCAGGACACAAATGTATTATGACCCCGCCTGTTAAGAAGTATTATCGACTGCCTTCCGTCCTCAAGATTCTGCTCTATGGCTTCAAGAAGTTCCGAGCTGAAATCCGAGGTGTTGCCGTTCTGCCTTTCAAGGTTCATATCGGTTGTTATGACCTTTGGCAGCTTTGCGGTGCCGTATCTTTCGCCCAAGGTGTGCAGTGAGTACCTGCCGCTTTCCGCATAATAATAGCTCTCTACTGACGGTGTGGCCGAGGACAGCAGCAGCAGGCAGTTGTTGCTGACACACCTGAGCTTTGCCATCTCGCGGGCATGGTACCTTGGGTTTGACGAAGATTTGTAGGAATACTCCTGCTCCTCGTCCATTACTATAAGTCCTATATCCTTTAAGGGCGCAAAAACCGCCGAACGGGTACCCACGGCAATATTTGCCTGGCCGTTTCTGACGCGTTTCCATTCCTCAAGACGCTTTGAAAGAGACAGTCCGCTGTGGAAAACAGCCACCCTGTCGCCATATCTTGATCTGAACCGGACAAGGAGCTGAGGTGTCAGCGCGATCTCCGGCACCATGCAGATAACGCCCCTGTTCTGTTCGTTTGCCCTGTCAATAAGTTTCATAAAAACCGACGTCTTGCCGCTGCCGGTGATACCGTAAAGCAATGCGACAGACGGCTTGCCGCTGCCGTATTTTTCAAGCAGCTCAGAATAGACCTTCTCCTGCTTTTCAGTAAGAACGATCTCATCCGCAGCGGGAAACACGGATTCCTTTTCAGGCTCCGGCGCAGGAGCGTCGTAATACCGGCAGATACCCTTTTTCACAAGGTTATCCACCACCGCGCCGGACACGCCCGTAAAATAGCACAGCTCTTTTTTAGCTGCGTCGCCCATGGTTCTGAGCACCTCGATGACTGCGCGCTGAGAGTCAGTGTATTTCCGGTTAGCGGTATCGTCGATCAGAGCGACCATTTTTATGCTCATATCCTGAAGCCGCTTTTTTGTCACCTCTGTCCGGGTGAGTATCCCCTTTTTGTAAAGTTTCACCAGCGGCTCGTCCTCGGCAAGACCAAGATTTTTCAGCAGCAGATCAGCGCGAACCTGTTTTTTTCTGCCGCGAAGATAAGCCACTGTCTGCCTTTCGATTTCTGACAAAGAGCCTTCATCCATATCGGAAGCCTTATCCGAAAGACCGTAGCTGTACATTATGCGCAGGGAAAGTCCTGCGGGCAGCATTGTCTTGCATGCCTCGAACAAGGTACAGAAGCAGCGTTCCTTCATGCTCACGGCAAGCTGCACAAGTTCCTGCGTAAGAACAGGCTCCCGGTCAAGCAGCTCGCTGACGGTCTTTAGTCCGGTTTTGTCTGTGACCTTATGCAGCTCCATTATCATACCCTGACGAACGGAGCCTTTGCCGAAGCTTACCATCACTCTGCAGCCCGGACGCGCATATTCACTGACGCTCTCAGGAATAATATAGTCATACAGCTTATCAAAGTGATATGCCGTATTTTCCACCGCAACGCCTGCGGCAAGATATTCCTCAGTCATCAGTGTCAGGCTCAAGGATAGCGTACTTGTGGTCCTTGAATTCATCCACAGCCACCAATACCGGCTTGTCGCATACGGCCCCGCTTTCCTTGCTTTCATCGGTTATCTCTCTTGCCCTCTTTGCCACCGCGATAGCCAGCGCGTACTTGCTGACCTTTCCTGCAAAGATATCGTCTACTGAGGGTCTGTTGTACTTCTCATACATATTCCTTACATCTCCTTTTGTCTGTGCTTATGGGTTTGCTTACTGTCTTGCTGATCTTTCCTTTTCCAGGATATCCCTTATTCCTGCGACACATTCATCTACTGTGTCGTTTATCACAATATGATCGTAGTCCTCTGAAAGCCCTATCTCCTCTGCGGCTCTCTTCATCCTTTTTGCGATCACCTCTTCGGTCTCTGTTCCTCTGCCTCTGAGCCTGTTTTCAAGTATCTCCATTGAGGGCGGCATTATGAAGATGCTCACGCACTCCGGGAATTTCTCCTTGATCTTTTTGCAGCCCTGGACCTCGATCTCAAGAATAACGTCCTTGCCCTGCTTCATCCAGTCCTCTGCCTGCTTTTTAGGTGAGCCGTAGAAATTGCCCACATACTGGGCGTACTCCAAAAAGCCATCCTCTTCTATCATACGTTCAAACTGCTCACGGGTGAGAAAATGGTAATGCACACCGTTTTCTTCTCCCTGTCTCGGCGCCCTTGTGGTCGCAGATACCGACACCCTTATGTTGTCGTCCCTGACAAGCTCCTTTACCACCGTACCCTTTCCTGCTCCCGCAGGGCCGGATATCACTACAAGAAGTCCTTTACCGTTCATTCTTTCCTTCCTCCCGGGTCACACCAGTTACTGGGGACTTTCGTTGTTTTTTCCTGTTCCTTCATCCTCGCCTGTATCGTTTACACGGTGAGCTACCGTTTCGGGCTGAACCGCCGACAGCACCACATGGTCGCTGTCCGTCACGATGACGGCCTTGGTCTTTCTGCCGCAGGAAGCGTCAATGAGCATGCCCTTGTCTCTGGCATTCTGGATCATTCTCTTGACAGGTGCGGCGTCCGGACTTACTATGGCGATTATCCTTGAGGATGAGAGCATGTTGCCGTAGCCTATATTTATCAGTCTCAATCCTATCACCCGCCGTTATTCAATATTCTGTATCTGCTCCCTGATCTTCTCGATCTCGGCCTTTATCTCTACCACCTTATGGGCAAGCCCGGCGTCACAGACCTTTGAGCCTGTGGTGTTGGCTTCCCTGTTCATCTCCTGCACTATAAAGTCAAGCTTCCTGCCTGCCGGCTCCGGCTTGTCAAGCAGAGCTTCAAGCTGCGAATAGTGGCTCCTCAGACGGACTGTCTCCTCATTCACTGCGGTCTTGTCGGCAAAGATGGCGGCTTCGGTGAGTATCCTCTGGGGGTCAATGGACGTATCCTCAAGTACGGTCTTTATCCTTTCGTAGAGCTTCGCGCGGTACTCCTCGACAGTCACAGGCGAACGCTCCTCTATTTCTCCGACCAGTTCAATGATCCTTTTGCCGTGACTGATAACGTCCGCCGCCAACTTTTCACCCTCGCGCTCACGCATGGACATAAAGTCGCTGATGGCTTTCTCGCCGGCTGTTTTTACTATTTCCACCAGTGCTTCTTCATTCTCCGGAGGCTTTGTCACGGTGAAGATATCCGGGTACCTTGACAGCAGCGACACCGAAATGTCGTCCTTGAGCTGATACTCGGCGCAAAGCTCCTTCAGTGCCCTGAGATATCCCGAAGCCAGCGAATGGTTGAGCTTTACCTCGGCTTCAAGACTGTCGTCAGCCTCTACGGAAACGAAAACGTCTATTTTTCCTCTTGAAACGTACTTTGAAACCAGCTCCTTCACCGTCTCCTCCAGAAAGCCGCAGCCCCTCGGAAGCCTGCACTGCAGTTCAAAAAAGCGGTGGTTTACTGCCTTTATCTCAAAATACGTCTGTCTGCCGTTTACGGTGCCTTCAAACCTGCCGTATCCGGTCATACTTCTTATCATGTTTATCACATCATTTCATCTTATTATTTTTCGGGTCCGACACATCCGGCAAACCGAAGGTCATGCCTCTTGACAATTTATTCTACCAGTTCAGCAGTATGGTTGTCAACACACATACAAAAAAACAATCTAATCTTTGGTAATTATAACAATAATTTTCTCAGCATAATAAATCATCCATCTGATTTTATCACTAAAATAATCAAAGGTTTACTTCTCATTTTATTGGGAAAAATATATTTGCGCACAGCTTTATGCGGTGCATTTTTGTAAATTTGTCCGAATCACAAGGAGGTGTAGCTATGAAACGATTTATCAGAAGACTGGTATATCTTGCTGCGCCGGTATTGTGCGTACTGTTCGTCATGGCTGTCATGGTAGAGCACTTCACGCCGTCAAAGCTCACCATGGCATGCCCGGAAAACGAAGTTCTTGGAGGCTCCTTCCCTCTTTCACTGCAATACGACAGCCGTAATACGGTTTCGGCTTCCCTTGATTCATCGGCCGGAAAAAGCAGACTGAAAGCGCGCATGATGATCTTCGGCTTTTTCCCGGTGAAAAGCGTGGACGTGGAGATCACCCCGCGCAAAAACGTGATCGTCAGCGGCAAGCCTTTCGGCATACGGATATACACCGAAGGACTTGTAGTATCCTCGACCTCAGCAGTCAGGACAAAAAGCGGCGGGGAATGTCCTGCCGAAAAAGCCGGTATTGAAAAGGGCGACATTCTGCTCAGGGCAAACGACACCAGACTCAGAACAAACGAGCAGCTTCAATATATAGTCGGCTCCTGCGACGGCGCCGTTACCCTTGACGTTAAACGCGAAGGCAGGGTTTTCCGCACGAGCATAACGCCTGTCTACGATGCCGACGAAGGTTTGCTGAAGCTGGGTCTGCACATCCGTGACAGCATTGCCGGACTGGGTACGCTTACCTTCACCGACCCTGAGGACGGAAGCTTTTTCGGGCTTGGACACGGCATTTGCGACACCGAAAGCGGCTGTCTGATGCCCATGCTTGAGGGCGATGTCGTAAACGCCGAAATAACCTCCGTGAGCAAAAGTATATGCGGCACTCCCGGTTCGCTCATCGGCCATTTCAGCGGCAGTGAAGCCATAGGCACCCTGACCGCCAACACTTCTCACGGTGTATACGGCAGACTGAGCAACCTGCCCGAAAACCAGACCACAACGCCTGTTGCGTTCCGGCACGAGATCGTCCGGGGGCCTGCCGTTATGCTCACCACAATTGACGGTGATGAGCCTCGTGAATATAACGTAGAGGTGGAAGAGGTCAGCTACAACGACAATTCCGACAACAAGAACGTGATAATTCACATCACCGACGAATATCTCCTGAAAAAGACCGGCGGTATCGTTCAGGGAATGAGCGGCAGTCCCGTGCTGCAGACCGGCAGGCTCATTGCCGCTGTGACCCATGTTTTTGTGAACGACCCGACACGCGGCTACTGTGCCGCCATCAGCGACTGATACTGCTATCTTCCTGGAACTACCCAAAGAATAATGTTCGTTTTCGGTGGGGCGCGGGTCTCCGGTGGAGACCGAGGCACCGCAGAAGCGCCGAGCGGAGTGCCTCCGCTGTCGATTTCGTTTTGGGAACGGATAAGGCAACGCTGCAAAGCTTGTTTCCAAAACATAATCGTCCAGTGCGGTCACGCACCCGACAGGTGAGACTCGTAAGCCCCTGATAACTCAGGCTCTTAAAATTTATACTTTTTATTGAATCCTGAATCCGTGAAACTCTGAAAACGATAAACAGCGTTTTCGGGGCGCGGGTCTCCAGTGGAGACCTCTGCGAAGAAGAAGCGCCGAGCGGAGTGCCTCCGCTGTCGATTTCGTTTTGGGAACGGATAAGGCAACGATGCAAAGAGTGTTTCCTAAACATAATCGTCCAGTGCGGTCACGCACCCGACAGGATTTCAAAATTATTACATTTTATTTGGTATAAATTAAAAAGGAAAAGAAAAATGTCTGTACTTAATATCGTTCTTGTAGAACCTGAGATACCGCCGAATACCGGCAACATTGCCAGAACCTGTGCCGCCACGGGTGCCAGACTGCATATCGTTAAGCCCATGGGTTTTACTCCCACTGATAAGCACCTGAAACGGGCAGGTCTTGACTATTGGCATTATCTTGACATAACATATTATGAGAATCTTGATGACTTTTTTGCGAGAAATAAGGACGGGAAGTTCTATTATTTTTCGACAAAGGCGCCGAGATCCTATACAGCGATAAGCTACCCCGATAACTGCTACATAGTCTTTGGCAAGGAAACAAAGGGTCTGCCGGAATGGCTGCTGTTTGAAAATCCGGAAACGACTGTAAGAATACCGATGCTTACGGGTATAAGGAGTCTTAACCTGTCAAATTCGGTGGCTATCGCGGTCTATGAGATACTTCGCCAGTGGGATTACCCCGAACTGCAGAATTTCGGCAGACTCAGGGAATATGACTGGGAAAACAGTCCCTCGCAGGGCTGAACGCAAAAAAATATAAGGGAGAAAAGAAAGAATGATCACAGTTTCAAACGTATCTGTCAATTTCAGCGGTACGCCGCTGTTTTCTGATGTTGACCTGAAATTCACCGACGGAAACTGCTACGGAATTATCGGTGCAAACGGTGCGGGTAAGTCTACATTTCTCAGGGTGCTTTCCGGAGATCTTGAGCCGACCAAGGGCGAGGTCATTATCCCTGAGAATACCAGAATGTCGGTGCTGAAGCAGGATCACTTTGCTTTTGATGACTACACTGTATTGAACACGGTCATCTACGGCAACAAAAAGCTTTATGATATAATGAAAGAGAAGGACGCCATTTATTCCAAGGAGGACTTTTCCGACGAGGACGGCATCAGGGCTTCCGAGCTTGAGTCGGAGTTTGCCGAGCTGAACGGCTGGGAGGCCGAAAGCGACGCATCAAAGCTGGTTCAGGGTCTCGGTCTGCCAGAGGAAATACTGTATTCCATGATGAGCACTCTCACCGGTAACGAGAAGGTCAAGGTGCTGCTTGCTCAGGCTCTTTTCGGCAGCCCGGAGATAATTCTGCTGGACGAGCCTACCAATGATCTTGACGTAAAGGCTATTGCGTGGCTTGAGGATTTCATTATGGACTACGAGGGTACCGTAATAGTTGTTTCGCATGACAGACATTTTCTGAATACGGTCTGCACACACATGGTAGATATAGACTACAACAAGATAAAGCTGTATGTGGGCAACTATGAGTTCTGGTACGAGTCGTCACAGCTTATTCAGGCTATGATAAAGCAGCAGAACAAGAAGAACGAGGAAAAGATCAAGGAACTGCAAAGCTTTATACAGCGTTTTTCTGCTAACAAGTCAAAGTCAAAGCAGGCGACCTCAAGAAGAAAGCTGCTTGACAAGCTCACCGTTGAGGAACTGCCGGCTTCCAGCAGAAGGTATCCCTTTGTGGGCTTCACTATGGACAGGGAAGTGGGCAAGGAGGTGCTTACCGTTGAGGGTCTGACAAAGACCATTGACGGCGAAAAAGTGCTGGACAATGTTTCTTTCAGGATCGAGCGCACCGACAAGGTAGCCTTCATCTGCGAAAACGAAAACACGATCACAGCCCTTTTTGAGATAATAACCGAAAACATGGAGCCGGACGAGGGCACCTTCAAGTGGGGCATAAGCACGTCTCAGTCCTATTTTCCGAAGGATAACACGGCATTCTTTGACGGCAACGAAATGAGTATTATAGACTGGATACGTCAGTATGTGAGGGGCAGCGATGACACCGACACCTATCTGCGCGGTTTCCTTGGCAGGATGCTTTTCTCCGGCGATGACGTTTTCAAGCCTGTAAATGTGCTTTCGGGCGGAGAGAGAGTGCGCTGCATGCTTTCAAGAATGATGATGTTCGGCGCAAACTGCCTGATACTTGACCAGCCTACCAACCATCTTGATCTGGAATCCATCACAGCCGTGAACAAAGGTCTGCAAAACTTTAAAGGTGTTGTACTGTTTACATCACATGACCATGAGTTCATATCTACCGTTGCCAACAGGATAATTGTACTTGAAAAGGACGGGATCAGGGATGTTACGGAATCATACGACGAGTATCTTGCAGAAAGGTACGAGGTAACATGATTCCGGACTGACAGACCGGATTTGGGATCATTGCCGTAATGAGGAGGGATAATATGAGCAGGGCCGATGATTTTCTGGAAAAATACAAGACCTTGGAGGAACAGCTTTCGGAAAAATTTAACTATGACGAAAAAAGCGGCAGTCCTGTTATGCGGTTCATTACCGATAAGGAGGGTAAGCCTTTCCGCGAAAAACTCAACATGTGCCGCGAGGTCAGGAATTTCCTTTCGCATCATGCAGAGATAGACGGTGAACCGCTGGTTGAGCCTTCGGAAGGAATGATACGCTTTTTGGATGAAGTCAACGATTATGTCTGCAGGCCGCCGCTGGCTATTTCCTACTCCACGCTTTTTGCGGATATCCTGAAAGCAGGCTCCAAAAACAAGGCGATTACCCTTATGAAAAAAATGCAGAAACAGGGCTTTTCTCATGTCCCTGTAATAGATAACGGCGTTCTGACGGGTGTTTTCAGCATAGGAACATTTTTCAGCTATGCTTTGCGCCACGGTATGGAAGCCCTGAAGGACGATATGCTTATAGAGGACTTTATGGAGCTGCTGCCGCCAGACAAGCACGAAAGCGAGAGGTTCGTTTTTCTGCCGCGTACAGCTACTCTGTTTGAGGCCAAGAATGAATTTGAGAACCGTGCAGGACGCAGCAAGCGTTTAGCGGTAATATTCATTACAGACAACGGCTCCATCAGCGGCAGGATATTAGGCATGCTTACGCCCTGGGACGTTGTGAACGAAAGATAGGTGTACCGGATGAGCGATAAAAAAAAGGTGCTTGTTGCTATGAGCGGCGGTGTTGACAGCTCGGTGGCGGCTGCTCTTCTCCTCAGGGATTACGAGGTGACAGGCGCGACCATGAAGCTTTTTGCAAACGAGGACATTCAGCTTAGCAAGGAAAAGACCTGCTGCTCTCTTGACGATGTAGAGGACGCCAGATTTGTTGCGCATAAGCTGGGCTTTCAGCATTATGTTTTTCAGTTCGGAGAGCGTTTCCGCGAGTGTGTAATGAAGCGTTTCAGCAATGCTTACATAAACGGTCTTACGCCTAACCCGTGTATAGACTGCAACAGATTTCTGAAATTTGACGCTCTTTTAAAAAGGGCACAGATACTCGGACAGGATTATATAGCCACCGGGCATTATGTAAGGCGCCGTTTTGATGAAGAGACCGGCCGCTTTCAGCTCCTTAAAGGCAGGGACTCTGCAAAGGACCAGAGCTATGTTCTCTACGGACTCACTCAGGAGCAGCTTGAGCATACGCTGTTTCCCGTAGGGGAGCTTACAAAGGCCGAGACCCGTGAGACGGCCGCTCAGCTCGGTCTTATCAATGCCGCAAAGCCTGACAGTCAGGATATCTGCTTTGTGCCTGACGGAGACTACGCTGCTTTTATCGAATCCTTTACGGGTAAGCAATTCCCTAAGGGAAATTTTATAGACAGACAGGGAAATATTCTGGGCGAGCACAGCGGCATTATACGCTACACAATAGGTCAGCGCAAGGGTCTGGGCATCGCTCTCGGCAAGCCTGCCTATGTTTTATCCAAGGATACAAAGGCTAATACAGTGATCCTCGGCAGTAATGAGGAACTGTTCTCAGACACGGTTTTTGCCGATGAAGTTAACTGGCTCTCGGTTGCAGCTCCGGAAAAGCCTGTTCCGGCGGAAGCAAAGGTGCGCTATAATATGAAGGCTCAGCCCTGCACCATCTACCCGCTTTCGGAAACCTCAGTCAAGGTGGTTTTCGACTCACCGCAGCGGGCGATAACACCGGGTCAGGCGCTTGTATGCTACAGCGGTGAACTGCTGCTCTGCGGCGGCACCATTACAGGATCCTGAAAATGAAAGGCGGTAAATCAATGAAGAAAAAGACAGCGCTGCTTATTGCCGTTCTTATTGCCGTATCGGGTTTTGCCGGATGCGCCGGCAATGGTTCCGGTCAGAACAGTAATGCAGCATCAGCATGGACGTCAGCTATTGAAGACGTATCCGCAAAGGAAAGCTCGTCCGTGTCGGAAACGGCATCTCAGGAGAGCGAAGATACCGACAAAAGTACAGACTCTCAGGCTGAAAGCTCTGTAAATGAGTCAAAGACATCCGACAGCAGCAGTCCGGCTGCACAGTCATCAGTACAAAGCTCCAAGGAAGCTTCCGGGCAGATATCGGACGTTCCGGCAGCTTCAACCGTTTCGGAAATATCAAAGCCGGCCGAGGAAAGCTCGAAAGCAGCGGTAAGCTCACAGCCGGCCGAGCCTTCACAGGTATCGCAGTCCTCAAAGCCTGACGAGCCGAGCAAGCCGTCACAGGTAAGCAGTGAGCCGGAACCTTCAAAGCCTGAGCCGGTTACACCGGATACTCCCGCATCAGACAATGATATTGGCGGAATTGAGCTGTATAACGAGCTTTTCAATATAGAAAACAAGGTGAGCGTGGAGATATCTATTGACAAGAGCGAAATAGACAAGCTCCAGGCGGATTACAACAGATTTACCGGCAAGAATGACAGCACAAAATCGGGTATCTACCGCATGGCAAACCTGACTGTTAAGGTAGGCTCAAAGAGCTATACGATTGAAGAGGTGGGCATACGCATGAAAGGTAATCAGTCGATCGAGCCTTTTTATGCGAAAAACGGCAGGCCGAATTTATGCAGCTTCAAGCTTAGCTTTGACGAGACCTTTGACGACAAGGATGAATACGGTTCCACGGCAAAGGTCTGGACTGACGACAATGCCCGTAAGGCGCGTAAAAAGCGTACCTTTGCCACCCTCAACGAAATGGATATAAAGTGGAATATATGCTATGACAACACGAATATCAAAGAGATATACGCAACTAAGCTTTTTGAGTCGGCAAATGTTCTTGTGCAGAAGATAAGCCTTTCACAGCTTGTAATAAACGGCAATAATTATGGTCTGGTAAAGATATACGAGCCGATCGACAAGAATTTCCTTGAAAAGAGGCTTCCCGAAGCTGCTTTAGGCGGCGATCTTTACAAGTGCCTGTGGTCAGACTGCAACAACAGCGGTGTTCACACCGGACGATGGAGAGGAAGCACCTACAAGACCGACAACTGCTATGGTATTCAGGACAACGAAAATGGCATCAGGTTCAATTTTAACCTTAAAACAAACAAGAAAACTTCAAAGCACGAGTCACTGAAGAATTTCCTCAATGTTATAAACAAGTCAAACCTGAGCAAAAGCGAGCTGGAAAAGGTTCTTGACGTGGATTATTACGCCTCATTCATGGCGGCATCATACTTTGCCGGGGATCCTGACGATATCCGCAACACCTCCAACAACCATTATCTCTATTTCCGCAAGGATAACGGCAAGGCTATTTTTATTGTTTACGACAACGACCGTACTTTAGGGATCACCTACGGTCTGAACAAGAACTGTGCTACAAGGAATCCTTATTCGAGTTATGCGGCTACTCAGAGCAATCAGGAAAACCCGCTTATCAGGCAGACCGTCACCCACGATACCACTTCCGAGCTGATGTACATAAGGAACAAGTATACCGAGGCCCTCAGGAAGCTGTCACAGACCGAGATGCTCACCAGTGATGCAGACTTCAACAAGATGTACAACACTGCCAAGAGCAACTATGAGAGCATCATCACGCCTTATACGACATTTGAGAATCAGGATGAAAACTTCAGGTTCAGTCTGGACGGCAACAAAAACGGCGGCGACAGGGAGAACATGTCCTTTGAGCAGTTCCGCTCACAGATAATTGACACCTACAAAAATGCGAAACCCTGATGTATCAGGGCCTTGCTCCGAACCCCACCAAGGGGTTGCTCACCCCTTGGATCCCCCGGCAGGGACGCAGCCCCTGCACCCATTATTATTGATAATACTATTTTCCGGCAGGATATTTTCCTGCCGGATTTTGTTTATAAATAAAGTATCTGTGGCTTGCCGGATGCAGACGAATGACAGACATGAGAAAGAGTTTGTAACAAAACAATGTCTAAAGATTTCAAGTTTGTAACCACGGCTATAAATAGTAACATGTAATTTGTATAATTGTGGAGCTTTTATGGAATATTTGACAAACAGGAACAGAGCATGCCGAAAAATGCGATAAAAAGGGCTTCTGTGTAAGATTTTGTGAAATAATAAGGTGTTGAAATCTGTGAAAATGTGATGTAAATTCAATAAAATCGAAGTTTTTCAGGTGCTTTTTCTGAAAAATAATAAGAAATTTAATAAATGTAAAATCCGCTGTTAATCAGTGTTTTGCGCATTTTATGACGATAATTGTGAATAAAACTTATAAAAACAACCTTGAAAACCATTTGTAACAAGTTTGTAATAAAAGATTTTACGAATTGCACATAAAAAAATAACTATAATTCTGATACAGAAAAATAATTCTTGATAATGTGCAATCTGACTGCACTAACGCTGACAAAAGTTGGCAGTGCTTTGTAAGTTATGCACAAAAACTTGCGGATTGTTTTTTTGACAATCACGAAGAAATGGTTTATAATAGCACCATCAACTAAAAACCACCCGCTAACCGAAAAGGTTACAAACAATTTACAGCGGGTAAGTCGAAGGAGATAATGATAATGAAAGCACAGAAGAACAACCACAGCGCAGGCTTTAAAAAGGCAATGGCTATAGTCCTCATGGGAGCTGTATGTCTGACTGCGGCCGTATCTGTCGGCTCATTAACAAAAAAGGTAACCGTAACAGACGGAAACGAAAAAGTGACGATCGATACGATCAATCCAGATACAGAAGCAATCCTTTCCAAGACAGGCGTTGAGCTTGGCCAGAACGACAAGCTCGTACGTACAGACGATGAGAGCAGCGGAGTCAACATCTCTATCATCAGAACTTTTGATGTAGAATCCTCTGTAGACAGCAAGGCTGCCGTAGACGAGAATTCAGTTGCCGATTCACTTCTTTCAGCAGGCATGACACTCAGCGAGAACGATTCTTTCTCACTTGCACAGGCTATTGAGTCTAACGGCGGTGAAACAGAGATAAAGCTCGCACGTTTCCAGATCACTGTTGACGTAAGAGGCGAGAAGGTTACAAAGTACGTTCCCGCTGGCTCTGTAAAGAGCGCTCTTGAGTTCCTTGAGATCGAGCTTGGCAAGAATGACCTCATTGATGTAGACGTAAATGCCAATGTCAAGGAAGGCATGGAGATCGAGATCAAGAACGTTGAGTTCAAGACAGTCACAAAGACTGAGACGATCGACTACAAGACAACCTACAAGGACAGCGACACTCTCTACGAGGGTGAGTATGAGACCGAGGTTTACGGCGTTGAGGGCGAGCGCACCATCGTTACCAAGGAAAAGTATGTTAACGGTGAGTTTGTTTCCAGCGAGGAAGTAAGCAACGAGGTCACAAAGGAGCCTGTTGACGCAGTTATCCTCAACGGCACCAAGGAAGAGCCGAAGATCACTTACGAGTATTCATATCCCGGCTCAGGCCACCTTACCAATATGAGCGGCATCTACTATGGCCCTTCAGGTCTTGAGACATATTACAACCTGCCTATGGAAGGCGTTGTAGGTGTAATGAGAAACCTGGGCTATGACGCTGACGAATATCCCTACTGGGTAAGAGATGACGGCTGCAAGATGCTCGGTAACTACATAATGGTAGCTGCTGACTACAGCATCAGACCCAGAGGCACAATCGTTGCCACATCTCTGGGTGCCGGCATCGTATGCGATACAGGCGGATTCATCTACAACAATCCTACTCAGCTCGATATCGCTACAGCATGGTAATAAGCTGAAAAAGCATTGACAAATAGCGGACATCTTAGGGTGTCCGCTGTTTTTATGGAAAAGCAGGACTCAGGAAATATTCACGATTTATTTTCTTGTACTTGCATTTTTGAAAGATAACAAGTATAATAAATATGTAATATTCTGAAATAATGGCTGCAAAGTCGGAAGGAGTGCTTTTCCTTATGCTGCTTGCTGTAATATCCGCGGCGGTCTGTCTGGCCGTTGCTACTTTGATGTACACCCCGAAAATGAGGACCTTCAAATTTTACAGGTCTTTTGCGCTTATCTTTTTGTTTGAGGGAATCTGGCTGTTAGTGGATTATATTGTCAGGCAGATCTCGCCCGACAACACGTTTATGATGGTGGTCCATTATGTGGGTCTCATCGTGCTTGGAGTCATCTTCATACTCAGGATACTTTTTGAGTCCAACGATAAGATCAAGGACAAGATCAAAAAGAAAAAGGAATAAAGGAGAAGTTCAAATGGGATATATCTATTCAGTGCTTTGGTTTCTGATGTCTGCAATGCTGGTGGGTAAGTTCAGAAGGGAAAGTGCCGCAATATATGTTCTGTCTGTCTATTTTGTATATCTTGGATTCTGGTGGCTGGCAGACGAGCTGGTACCGTCAGATATGCTGGCGGGCAGCTATGGATGGATACTCAGGATAGTTTCCGCAGTTGCCTTGATAGTTACGGTTATCGTTTACTATGTAGACAAGTCAATGAAGGAAAAGAAATCGGCGGCAGAGGCTCAGGAAACTCATGCCACCGCAGACGGTCAATAAAAGCTTCGGGGGCTTTCAGCCCCCAATCTCCTGACCAAAGGCTCTGCCTTTGGAAACCGCAAGCCTTTGAAAAGGCTTGAGCGAAACTTTATTGTTTTTATCAATTAAATAATTATTGCTGTCCAAAATAATAATAGAATAACTGTGATGTTGACTGAAGTTTTTTTATGACGGGTGCAGGGACAGCGTCCCTGCCGAGGATTCTAAGGGGCGAGAAGCCCCTTAGCAGGGTTTGGGACAGCGTCCCAACATTTAATGCACTCATAATGGGCCGGTTTTTCGTGTAATGTTCACGGGAAACCGGCTCGTTTTCTGTTATTTTCTGCCGGACAGCAGCTTTTCACATTCACTTAATGCAAGCGGGGCAAGCGACAGGAGTATTACTATAAGCCATTGTATGCTGTCAAGCGGAGCCGTCCGGAAAATCGGGGTGAGAAACGGAAGCGATATTACCGATATCTGCATAATGCAGCCGATGATAAACGCTCCGACTAATTTCAGGTTGCTGAAAATTCCTGTTCTGAAAAGACTGTGCTCGCTTTTCAGGTCGAAAGCGTGTACAAGCTGACTGAGACTCAGCACTGCAAAGGTCATTGTTCTTCCGATGACAGGCTCGGCGCCGGTATCAAAGAAAATTCTGCCTATGGTAAAGGCAAGAAAAGCAAGTGCGCCTATAAGACAGCCCTCAGCTAACATGCTTATTACCATGTGTTTGCTGAATATGCCCTTGCGGTCATCTGACGGCGGCTTTTCCATGATGTCGTCCTCAACCGGCTCGACGCCGAGAGCAAGGGCGGGCATTGAATCCGTGACCAGATTGACCCACAAAAGCTGCAGCGCAAGCAGAGGTGTGGGAAGCTTCAGCAGAAAAGCGCAGAGTACGGTGAGTATTTCGCCTATGTTGCAGGCCAGAAGAAAGTGTATGACTCTTCTGATGTTTGAGAAAATACCGCGCCCTTGCTCAACGGCTTCAACAATGGTGGAAAAGTTGTCATCGGTCAGCACCATGTCGGCGGCACCCTTTGCGGCGTCTGTGCCGGAAATACCCATTGCACAGCCTATGTCGGAGCAGCGCAGGGCGGGAGCGTCGTTTACCCCGTCACCGGTCATGGCGACCACTGCGCCCTTTGCCTGATAAGCCTTTACTATCCTGACCTTGTGTTCGGGAGAGACCCGCGCAAATACGGAACATGACCATACACGCTGCTCAAGCTCCTTTTGTGAGAGCTTGTCAAGCTCGGCGCCCGTCATGGCGCTGCTGCCCTTGGAGCATATACCAAGCTCGGCAGCTATTGCCGAAGCTGTCATTACATGGTCGCCGGTTATCATTACCGGACGTATTCCTGCTTTTTTGCAGGCTGCCACGGCTGCCTTTGCCTGCGGCCTGGGAGGGTCTGTCATGCCTATCAGCCCGCAGAATATCAGGTCCTTTTCAGTTTCGGCGTCATTTTTGGGAATGGCGGGGCAGTCCCGGAAGGCTACGGCTATGACACGCATGGCCTTGCCTGCAAGCTCTTCGTTTTTAGACAGTATTCTTTTTGCGTCCGCCTGTGAAAGTGACGTGCTGCCCGAAGAAAGCTGCATTTTGCTGCACAGTGATAGAAGAATATCCGGAGCGCCCTTTGAGATAATGCGGTATCCTCCCGTTGGCAGCGAGTGGATAGTGACCATACGTTTTCGTTTGGAATCAAAGGGGATCTCGCGCACCTGTTTAAAACGGGAATCAAGGCTGCTCTTGAGCTGACCTGCTTCTGCGGCTGCGGTGAGAATGGCTTTTTCGGTGGGAGTACCCGAAGCGGTGGATCTGCCGGCTTCTTCACTTATACTGCCGCTGCAGCACAGGGCTGCAAGGGAAAGTATCCTCTGCCCCTGTGAGGAGTGAGCGCTCACGCTTCCGCCGGGGTCGCAGATAGCGGTGACGGTCATTTTATTCTGGGTCAGGGTGCCGGTCTTGTCAGAGCAGATAACGCTGGTGCAGCCGAGGGTCTCAACAGCGGGCAGGTGCCGGACTATCGCGCGGTGAAGAGCCATCTTTCTTACACCAAGAGCCAGCACTATCGTTACCACCGCAGGCAGTCCCTCCGGTATTGCCGCGACCGCAAGGCTTATGGAGATCATGAACATCTCCAGAGGTGGAACGCTCTGCAGCATGCCCAGCAGGAATATCAGCCCGCAGATAGAAAGTGCTGCTATGCCGAGTATCCGTCCGGTTTTGGAGAGACTTTTCTGCAGAGGGGTAGAAGGACTTTCCTCACTGTCGATCATTTCGGCTATTTTGCCTACACGGGTGTTCATTCCTGTTTCTGTGACTACGGCTTTTCCGTGACCGGATGAAACTATTGTTGATGAGTATACCATGTTTGTCCTGTCGCCCAGAGGAGTGTTCCCGCCTAAAACGGCGTCGTGACATTTATCCGCCGGCACGGATTCACCGGTAAGGGATGATTCCTCAACGCTGAGGGCTGTGCTTTCAAGCAGCCTTGCATCCGCTGGAATAAGATCCCCTGTGTTCAGCTCTATGATATCGCCGGGTACAACGTCAGAAGAGGGAATAGTCTGAGCCTTGCCGCTCCTGATGACCCTTGCATGGGGCGAAGAAAGCTTTTTCAGTGCGTCGATAGCGCTCTCTGCACGGCACTCCTGAACGGTGCCCACGACCGCGTTCAGCACGACTATGAGCAGTATCATTATCGGGTCGGTGAAATCCTCTCCGCTTATGCAGGCCGTCACAAACGAGACGCCCGCTGCGGCTAAAAGTATCAGCACCATGAAGTCGGCAAACTGTGATAGAAATTTGCGTATGATACCGTTCTTCTTTTCTGATCGAGCCGGTTTTTGCCGTATTTTGCAAGTCTGTCAGCGGCAGCTTTGTCTGACAAGCCGTTTTTAACGTCTGTGCCGAGCCTTTGCGCACATTCTCTGCCGGTAATGCTGTGCCATTCCATTGCTGTTCACTCTCCAATTCTCTGAAAACGTTCAATGTCTTTTGCCTGTTTCCCTAATATATATAACCCTGTTTTGGCTTTTATGACCGTACAGCCGCTCACCTGCCAAAGCTTTCCGGCATATTATGTACGGGAGTTGAGAAAATGGAGCTGATTGGAATTATTCTGCTTTCGGCGGCGTTGAGCATAGACGCTTTCAATATAGGGATATCCTGCGGATTGGGCGGCGTAAGTATCGGCAGGGTGCCGAGACTGGTCATATTAGCCGTGTCGGTGGCTGTCACGGGTGCTGCCGTACTCACAGGCGAGCTTATGCGCGGTTATGTGCCGACGTTTGCCGGTAAGCTTGCGGGAGCTGCACTGATGATCTGCCTGGGAATATATATGTCTGCGGGAGCCTTGAAAAAAACTCTGAAAAAACGTGCATGCGGCGGAAAATCAAAAAAAGGAGATAAAGACAGGCATGCAGACCTCAGGCGCCCCGAACACAGCATGATAACGGATACCGTAAGGATGATAGGAGATGCCGATGACTGTGACACTGACGGTTCAAAGACCATCGACTGCCGTGAAGCGGTTATGATAGGTGCGGCGCTTTCGGCGGATTCATTTGCGGCCGGTCTGGGCGCGGGAGTGTGTGCGGGTGAAGCTATATTCATTCCGCTGCTGTGCGGGGTGTTTCAGCTTGTTTTTCTGTGGGGCGGCGAGAAGCTTGCAGGCTCCGTAAGGCGAATCGGCAGGATAAAGCCGGAGCTTTTTGCCCTGGCGGCCGGCGCTGTGCTGATTCTCACCGCGGTCATAAGGCTTGCAGTATAAAGCTGTTTTAAAATTTTTCGGGTCTGGAGGGCGCTGCCCTCCGCAAAGGCCTGAAACGGTATGCTTTGCAATGAAAAAACCATAGAATGGCAAAACAGAAAATAGCACAAAGCTGTATATTGAAGCTTTAAATTTTTCAATTATTTTTACGATTATTGCACAAAATAATGTGTGAAATCTTATACAGAAAAATGAAAAGGAGCGCCGGTTTTTCTTTGTATATTTTGACAAGTTTTTCTGATACTTTTCAAAAAAATATTCTATATTAGAAAAATATTTACATAAAGATTGCTTGCTGTGAGGTAAAATAAATAAAGTTGTAAAACGCCTATCGTTAAATTACACAAATTAAAAATGTGCATAATTGACAGTAATATATATAAAAAATATGCAAAACCACAAAATAGCAAAAATATGTTGTGTTATATTATAAAAATTAATACCGACATTTATTGATACTGATAAAATTGACGATGAACTGTTGAAATCGCACGAATGCTGTGCTATTATTATTACAGCGGCGGAGTATGTCGGACTTTTTTGTGTTGCCAAAAAACGGAAAGTCAGAGACGTTTTACGCCATAGGCACGTGTGCGTGCAAACAAAATTTTTAAGAAAGAGGGTCATTAATTATGGCAAGTAAATCCAAAAAGGTCGTTGCTCTTATTCTCACTGCAATGATGGCAGTTACAGCTCTTGCAGGATGCGGCGGTTCTGACAACGAGCCCGGATCACCCAGCACACCTACATCCAAGACCACCTCTAAGGAAGAGGCAACTGCAATTGATTTTTCCGATGCTGAAACGATCAACTTCATCAAGGGCAAGATCAAGGAAGAGGCTAAGGACGGCAAGGTTGAGCTGGTTCTTTGGTGCGCAGGCGATGACCTCGCATTTGAGAAGACACTCGTTAAGGAATTCAAAGAGAAGTTTGAGGGTGACGGTCTCGAGATCAAGATCAAGACCACTACAAAGGGTGAGGACGAAGCCGGCGGCGCTATCATCGAGAACGCTAAGAAGGGCGGCGACGTATTCAGCTTTGCTGATGACCAGCTGACAGCTCTCCAGCAGAACGGTGCTATCGCTTCTGTTGCTAAGTACTATGAGACAAACGTTAAGAACGATAACAGCGAAGAGGCTATCGCTGTAAGCTCACTCGGCGATAAGCTCTATGCATTCCCCAAGACCTCTGATAACGGTTACTTCATGTACTATGACAAGAGAGTCTTTACTGATGAGTCTGCTCTTGAGAGCATGGATAAGATGATCGAGACAGCTAAGGCTGCCGGCAAGAACGTATTCTTCGATATGGGCAACGCTTGGTACAGCACAGGCTTCTTCTTCACAGCAGGCTGCACAATCAAGTATGAGAACAAGGTTCAGACCGCTACTCTCGGCACAGCTCAGGGTCTCTCAGCTGCAAAGGCTATGGCTCACATCTGTGAGAACCAGGATAACGGTTTCCTCGGTTCACCCGGACAGATCGGTGACAACGCATTCGTAGCACAGGGCTTTGCAGAAGGCAAGCTTGCTGCAGCAGTTATCGGTACATGGGAAGGTCCTGCAATCAAGAAGGAGATCGGCGAAGAGAACACAGGCGCCTGCAAGCTCCCGAAGGTTCTTATGGACGGCGAAGAGAAGCAGCTTGATTCATTCGGCGGCTACAAGCTCATCGGCGTAAACGTATATTCAGAGTATCCGTTTGCTGCTCAGACACTTGCTTTCTTCCTCAGCAGCAAGGATTCACAGCTCAAGAGATATGAGACCAGAGGTCTTATTCCTACCAACAAGGAAGCAGCAGCTGACGAGAAGGTAAAGAACGATCCTGCATTCAAGGCTATTGACGACCAGAGACCTTTCTCACATGCTCAGGGCACATCAGTAGGTGCTATTTACTGGGGTTCAGGCGCAGGCTCAATCGGCGGCGACCTTGTAACAGCAAAGGGCAAGATCAGTGACGACGACCTTATGGCTAAGCTCAAGGGCGTTGAGGCTAACTGCAAGCAGGCTTGATCTGACTGAATGTTATTCTCTTGAAGAGATCAAATTGACCGGTTAATAACAAGCGGTCGGAGCGTATCCGGCCGTGTGTGTTTCCGGAAACAT